>NZ_QODJ01000023.1:6000-83330 GCF_009935965.1 Pseudomonas sp. L13 | reverse complement strand
GGCGCGGGGCGGCTAAACCGGCATCCCTGCCGGTTTACCCCCCAAATCACTGTCGAATTACGGCCAGCGTGGTTTAACGGGGCGCTTAAGATCAAGATCACAAGCAGATCAAGATCAAGAGTGACTCGCTTCGCATCGTGGTTACCGTTGAGCGCTACAGAGTTGTGTAGATGCCTATGCTGCGATGAGGGCAGGTCAGCCAACTTATCTGCAAACTGACACACCGCTATCGCAGGCAAGCCAGCTCCCACAGTGGACTGTGGTGGATTTGAAATTTACGAGCACATACAAAAATGCCCCGATCTTTCGACCGGGGCATTTTTTTATTCGCTGCGTTTTAGGCGGCGATCGACAACTTCAGCTTGTTCATCGCGCTTTTCTCAAGCTGACGAATCCGCTCGGCCGATACGTTGTACTTCTGCGCCAGGTCGTGCAGCGTGGCTTTCTCCTCGGCCAGCCAGCGCTGGTAGAGGATGTCACGGCTGCGGTCGTCCAGCACTTCCAGCGCTTCGTGCAGGTTGTGGTTGGAGTTGTCGCTCCAGTCGGCGTCCTCCAGTTGACGCGCCGGGTCGTACCGGTGGTCTTCCAGGTAGTTGGCCGGCGATTGGAAGGCGCTGTCGTCATCAGCTTCGGCGGCTGGGTCGAAGGCCATGTCATGGCCGGTCAGGCGGCTTTCCATCTCGCGCACTTCACGCGGCTCCACGCCGAGGCTTTCGGCCACGCGGTGGACTTCTTCGTTGTTCAGCCACGCCAGGCGTTTTTTCTGGCTGCGCAAGTTGAAGAACAGCTTGCGCTGGGCCTTGGTGGTGGCCACTTTCACGATGCGCCAGTTGCGCAGGATGAACTCGTGGATTTCCGCCTTGATCCAGTGCACGGCAAACGACACCAGGCGCACGCCCATTTCAGGGTTGAAACGCTTCACTGCCTTCATCAGGCCAACGTTGCCTTCCTGAATCAGGTCGGCCTGGGCCAGACCGTAGCCGCTATAGCTACGGGCGATATGTACGACAAAACGCAGGTGGGCGAGCACCATCTGCCGAGCCGCCCCCAAATCCTGCTCATAGTAGAGACTCTCGGCCAGTTCACGCTCCTGCTCGGGCGTCAGCAATGGAATGCTGTTGACCGTGTGCACATAAGCCTCCAGGTTCGCACCCGGGACCAAGGCATAAGCAGGTTGCAAAGAAGTGGTCATACGAAAAAACCTCCGACTCACATAACTCGTGCAGTTCAGCACTGCGAAAATTGACCTGGGAACCGTAGGACAAGTTCCCTAAACCGCTGATACGGTCAATACAAACGAAACCACATTAATCTGGCATTAACTACTTCGGCGCCAGCTCACGTAAATGCCGTGCCACCGCAATCCACGCACCGATATACCCCAACAACACCGCGCCAAGCAAGAGACTCAGACCATCGGCTACCGGCACACCGGCCAAGGCGAAATCACTGCCGTAGAGCCCGGCCAAACCGACAACCGCGTCGTTCAACCAATCCAGGCCAAACGCCAGTACGCCCCAGGACAAGACCCCCGCACCCAGGCCATACAGCGCGCCCATGTAGAGGAAAGGCCGACGCACATAGCTGTCTGTGCCGCCCACCAGTTTAATCACTTCTATCTCGGTGCGACGGTTTTCAATATGAAGACGAATGGTATTACCTATCACCAAAAGTAATGCAGACACTAATAACACCGTCAGGCCGAACACAAAGCGGTCGCCCAGCTTGAGGATCGCGGCCAGGCGCTCTACCCAGACTAGATCAAGTTGCGCCTGTTGCACCTTCGGCATCTCTGCGAGTTTTTGTCGCAGGGCCTCCAGCGCTGGCTTGTCGACCTCGTTCGGCGTTACCAGCACCACGCCCGGCAGCGGGTTCTGCGGCAGCTCCTTGAGCGCCTCGCCCAGGCCGGATTGCTGCTGGAACTCTTCGAGGGCTTGGTCGCGGCTGATGTACTCGGCCTCGGCCACCCCCGGGATGTTCTTGATGTCATCGCGCAGCGCTTCGCCTTCCTTGCTGCTGGTGTCCAGGTTCAGGTACAGCGAAATCTGCGCCGCCCGCTGCCAGGAACCGCCCAGGCGCTCCACATTATTAAGCAACAGCGACAAGCCCATCGGCAGGCTCAAGGCCACGGCCATGACCAGGCAGGTGAAAAAGCTGCCGATCGGCTGCTTGCCCAGGCGACGCAGGCTGTCCAGCAGGCTGGCGCGGTGGCTTTCGATCCAGGCGTGCACCAGGGTGCCGAAGTCCGGGCCGTCGTCCTCGTCGTGTTTTTTCTTTTTCGGTTGCGGGTCGGCCGGCTTCGGAGCCACCCGTTCGGATACTTTAGGGCTGCGTGTAGCACTCATACGCCAGCCTCCCCATCGCCGATCAGGCGGCCGCGTTGCAGGGTCAGCATGCGATGGCGCATGCGGGCAATCAAGGCCAGGTCGTGACTGGCGATCAATACGCTGGTGCCCAGACGGTTGATGTCTTCGAACACCCCCATGATCTCGGCCGCCAGGCGCGGGTCGAGGTTACCGGTGGGTTCGTCCGCCAGCAGCAAAGCCGGGCGATGGACGATGGCGCGGGCGATACCGACACGCTGCTGCTGGCCGGTGGACAGGTCGCCGGGGAAGAGGTCGGTCTTGTCCGACAAGGCGACGCGCTCCAGGGCCGAATCCACGCGTTTGACGATCTCGGCCTTGGACAGCCCGAGGATCTGCAACGGCAGGGCCACGTTGTTGAACACCGTGCGGTCGAACAGCAATTGGTGGTTCTGGAACACCACGCCGATCTGGCGGCGCAGGAATGGAATTTGCGCATTGCTGATAGTGGCCAGGTCCTGGCCCGCCAGCAGCAACTTGCCGGTAGTCGGGCGTTCCATGGCCAGCAGCAGGCGCAACAGCGTACTTTTGCCCGCACCCGAATGGCCGGTGACAAACAAGAATTCGCCGCGACGCACTCGAAAGCTCAGCTCATGCAAGCCCACATGCCCGTTGGCATAGCGTTTACCGACCTGTTCGAATCGAATCATGAACGCTCCCGCTCGGCAAACAGTGCCTGTACAAAGGGTTCGGCTTCAAAGGTGCGCAGGTCGTCGATGCCTTCACCGACGCCGATATAACGAATCGGCAACCCGAACTGTTTGGCCAGGGCGAAAATCACACCGCCCTTGGCCGTGCCGTCGAGCTTAGTCAATGCCAGGCCGGTCAGCTGCACCGTCTGGTTGAATTGCTTGGCCTGGCTGATGGCGTTCTGGCCGGTACCGGCGTCGAGCACCAGCAGGACTTCATGGGGCGCATCGGCGTCGAGCTTGCCGATCACGCGGCGCACTTTCTTCAGCTCTTCCATCAAATTGTCTTTGGTGTGCAGGCGGCCGGCTGTATCGGCGATCAGCACATCGATGTAGCGCGCCTTGGCGGCTTGCACGGCATCGAAGATCACCGACGCAGAGTCGGCACCGGTGTGCTGGGCGATCACCGGGATCTTGTTGCGCTCGCCCCACACCTGCAACTGCTCGACGGCCGCGGCACGGAAGGTATCACCGGCGGCGAGCATGACTTTCTTGCCCTCGCCTTGGAGCTTCTTGGCCAGCTTGCCGATGGTGGTGGTCTTGCCAGCGCCATTGACCCCTACAACCAGGATGACGAACGGCTTTTTCGGCGTGATCACCAGCGGCGCTTCAACCGGCTTGAGCATGGCAGCCAGCTCGGCCTGCAGGGATTTGTACAGCGCATCGGCATCGGTCAACTGCTTGCGCGCGACCTTCTGTGTCAGGCTCTGGATGATCACGGCGGTGGCTTCGACGCCCACGTCGGCGGTGAGCAGGCGGGTCTCGATGTCTTCCAGCAGCTCGTCATCAATGACTTTCTTGCCCAGGAACAGGCTGGCCATGCCTTCGCCAATACTGGCGCTGGTCTTGCTCAGGCCCTGTTTGAGGCGGGCGAAGAATCCGGTCTTGCTGGTTTCGGTGGTGGCGACGGCAGGCTCTGGCTCGACGGCGGCAGGTGCAGCGATAATCGGTGCAGGCACTTCAACGACGGGCGGTACTTGAGCCACAACCTCTACCGGCACCGGCTCGACCACTGCAGGAATCGGCGGCACGACGTGCTCGGCCTGAACATCCTCCACCAACGCCACAGGCTCTTCGGCCACGGGCAGCTCCAACCAGGGCTTGTGCTCGGGCTCAGGCTCAGGTTCCGGCGCGGCCTCGACGACCGGCTGCAACACCGGCTCAGCCATCGGCAACACCACCGGAACTGGCGTCTCGGCAACCGGTTCGGCTTCTATTACGGGTTCAGGGGTCGGTTCGGCGTGAACCTGTGGCTGTTCGACGACGGTTTCCTGCGGCTTTTTGCGCAGCCATCCGAACAGGCCTTTCTTCTCGCCAGCCGCAGCTGGGGTCTTCTTGTCGTCGTTGGAACCAAACATGGAGACGGCTATCTCAAGGTAGCGACGCGCCACAGGGCACGTCGGTAAATAAAATTCGATGCGTAACAGACTGTTTTTTAGCCAGCTCGTTCATGCGCAACATTTTGTAAGGCCTAAATAGGGCCTTAACAAGACAGCCACAGTGGCCGTCCCTAGGTCGGATCAGTATCCTAGCACCTCCTCGCCCGCCGACGCTAAGACCAAGCGGGCAGCCCAACAGGTTTAAAAACGAATGAATGCTCTAGCCCGCCGCGCCGCAGGCCTGCTGTTCAGCACAGTTTGTCTGCCTCTCTCAGCTTTGGCTGCCGATCCACAACCCACCCATGAATTCACCCTCGATAACGGCCTTAAAGTGGTCGTGCGCGAAGATCATCGCGCGCCGGTGGTGGTTTCCCAGGTCTGGTACAAGGTTGGCTCAAGCTACGAAACCCCGGGCCAGACCGGTTTGTCCCACGCCCTGGAGCACATGATGTTCAAGGGCAGCGCCAAGGTTGGCCCCGGCGAAGCCTCGCTGATCCTGCGCGACCTGGGTGCCGAAGAAAACGCCTTCACCAGCGACGACTACACCGCGTACTACCAGGTATTGGCCCGCGACCGCCTGGGCGTGGCCTTCGAGCTGGAAGCCGACCGCATGGCCAGCCTGCGCCTGCCGGCCGACGAGTTCAGCCGTGAAATCGAGGTCATCAAGGAAGAACGTCGCCTGCGTACCGACGATAACCCCATGTCCAAGGCGTTCGAGCGCTTCAAGGCCATGGCGTTCCCGGCCAGCGGCTACCACACGCCGACCATCGGTTGGATGGCCGACCTGGACCGCATGAAGGTCGAGGAACTGCGCCACTGGTACCAATCCTGGTACGTGCCGAACAACGCCACCTTGGTGGTGGTCGGCGACGTGACCCCGGACGAGGTGAAAAACCTGGCCCAACGTTACTTCGGCCCGATCCCCAAGCGTGACGTGCCGCCGGCAAAAATCCCGATGGAACTGGCCGAGCCCGGCGAGCGCCTGCTGACCCTGCACGTGCAGACCCAACTGCCGAGCGTGTTCCTGGGCTTCAACGTGCCTGGCCTTGCCACCGCCGAAGACAAACGCTCGGTGCAGGCCCTGCGCCTGATCTCGGCCCTGCTGGACGGCGGCTACAGTGCACGGATCTCCGAGCAGCTGGAGCGCGGTGAGGAGCTGGTGTCCGCCGCGTCCACCAACTACGACGCCTACACCCGTGGCGACAGCCTGTTCACCCTCTCGGCCACGCCGAACCAGCAGAAGAAGAAAACCGTCGCCCAAGCCGAAGCCGGCCTGTGGCGCCTGCTCGATGAGTTGAAGGCCAAGCCGCCGACCGCCGAAGAACTGGAGCGCATCCGTGCCCAGGTGATTGCCGGCCTGGTGTACCAGCGTGATTCCATCACCAGCCAGGCCACAGCCATCGGCTCCCTGGAAACCGTCGGCCTGTCCTGGAAACTCATGGACACCGAGCTTGCCGACCTGCAAAGCGTGACCCCGGAAGACATCCAGAAGGCCGCACGCACCTATTTCACCCGCGAACGTCTGAGCGTCGCCCATGTTTTGCCTGAGGAGACCGCTCATGAGTGATCGCAAAAACAGCCGCCTGATCCTGCCCGGCCTGATCGCCGTCACCCTGATGGCGGCCAGCGCCGTTTACTTCTTGCGCCCCAGCGAGTCGGTCGCCAGCCAGGCTCTGGACAAAGCTCAAACGGCCAGCACCCTGCAGTCCCTGGCGGAACTGGATGGCAAGGCACCGACCAACCGCAAGCTCGACGTACAAACCTGGACCACCGCCGAAGGCGCCAAGGTGCTGTTCGTCGAAGCCCATGAATTGCCGATGTTCGACATGCGCCTGCTGTTCGCCGCTGGCAGCAGCCAGGATGGCGACGTGCCAGGCCTGGCGCTGATGACCAACGCCATGCTCAACGAAGGCGTGCCGGGCAAGGATGTCAGCCAGATCGCCAGTGGATTCGAAGGCCTGGGGGCCGACTTTGGCAACGGCGCCTACCGCGACATGGCGCTGGTGACCCTGCGCAGCCTGAGCGACAGCGCCAAGCGCGACGCAGCCCTGTCACTGTTTAACCAGGTGATCGGCCAGCCGACGTTCCCGGCAGACTCGCTGGCACGCATCAAGAACCAGATCCTGGCCGGTTTCGAGTACCAGAAGCAGAACCCCGGCAAACTGGCGAGCATCGAACTGTTCAAGCGCCTGTACGGCGACCACCCTTACGCCCACCCGAGCGAAGGCACCCCCGAGAGCGTGCCGAAGATTACCCTGGCGCAGTTGCAGGCGTTCCACGCCAAGGCCTATGCAGCGGGTAACGCGGTGATTGCAGTGGTGGGCGACCTGACCCGTGCCGAAGCTGAAGCCATGACGGCTAAGGTGTCCGCGTCGTTGCCCAAGGGCCCGGCGATGGCCAAGATTGCCCAGCCGACCGAGCCAAAAGCCGGCCTGAGCCGTATCGAGTTCCCGTCCAAGCAAACCCACCTGCTGTTTGCGCAGTTGGGCATCGATCGCGCCGACCCGGACTACGCAGCCTTGTCCCTGGGCAACCAGATCCTCGGCGGCGGTGGCTTCGGCACCCGCTTGATGAGCGAAGTGCGGGAGAAACGCGGCCTGACCTACGGCGTGTACTCCGGTTTCTCACCAATGCAGGTGCGCGGCCCGTTCATGATCAACCTGCAGACCCGCGCCGAAATGAGCGGTGGTACCTTGCGCCTGGTGGAGGATGTGCTGGCTGACTACCTCAAGACCGGCCCGACGCAAAAGGAACTGGATGACGCCAAGCGCGAGCTGGCCGGCAGCTTCCCGCTGTCCACCGCCAGCAACGCCGATATCGTCGGGCAGTTGGGCGCCATGGGTTTCTACAACCTGCCGCTGAGCTATCTGGAAGATTTCATGAAACAATCCCAGGCCCTGACCGTCGATCAGGTCAAGGCTGCAATGAACAAACACTTGAGCGCCGACAAGATGGTCATCGTGACCGCCGGCCCGACGATTGCGCAAAAGCCACTACCGCCCCCCACTGATAAACCTGCCGAGCAGCCGCTCGGGGTTCCGGAGCATTAATGGCCAGTTCATCTCGCCCGAAAAAACCTGTCCACAACGTGCATAACGGTGTGGGCCAACTGCGCATCATTGGCGGTGAATGGGGCAGCCGCAAGCTGAGCTTCCCCGACGTCGTGGGCCTGCGCCCGACACCCGACCGCGTGCGTGAAACCCTGTTCAACTGGCTCGCACCGTACATCGGCGGGGCCAAGGTGCTCGACCCGTTCGCCGGCAGTGGCGCGCTGTTCCTGGAGGCGCTGTCCCGTGGCGCGGCCCAGGGCCAGGCGCTGGACGCCAGCAACGTGGCAGTGTCCAGCCTCAAGGAGCACCTGGGCACGCTGCGCTGCACCACCGGCCAGGTGCAGACGGCGGACGCGCTGCGCTACCTGGAAACCCAGGCGGCGACTGAATACGACGTAGTGTTCCTCGACCCACCATTCAACCAGAACCTGCTGCCGACCGTCTGCACCCTGCTGGAAGAACGCCAGTGGCTGGCACCGGATGCCTGGATCTACACTGAGAGCGAGACCGCGCCCTCCACGCTCGGCCTGCCAAGTGGCTGGCGCCTGCACCGGGAGCAGAAGTCCGGGCGGGTGTATTACGCGTTATGGCATCGCGCCCTGTAGGAGCGAGCTTGCTCGCGAAGGTCGAACAGACGACACGGGCTGTCTGACAGCGCTGCGTTATCGTTAACGTTTTTCGCGAGCAAGCTCGCTCCTACACGGCAGCGGGTAATTCATGATTCCATCGACAGACCGCTTCAAACCCGCCTTCGGCCTCGGCAACCCCCACTTGCAGACACTGTGGGGGCCGCTGTGGCGGCCGACCACCCACATCGGGCGTCAGCGTGAGCGCCTGTGGCTGGAGGATGGCGACTTCCTCGATCTCGACTGGCATGGTCCCCATGACGTGCAAGCGCCCTTGGTGCTGGTGCTGCATGGGCTGACCGGCTCGTCCAACTCACCCTATGTGGCCGGCCTGCAAAAAGTCCTGGGCGCCCAAGGCTGGGCCAGCGCTGCACTGAACTGGCGCGGCTGCTCGGGCGAACCCAACTTGCTGGCTCGCAGTTATCACTCCGGCGCCAGCGAAGACCTGGCGGCGGCGATTGCTCATCTGCGCGCCAAGCGGCCGTTGGCACCCTTGTACGCGGTGGGTTATTCCCTGGGTGGCAATGTGTTGCTCAAGCATCTGGGGGAAACCGGCAAGGCTTCGGGCTTGCAGGGCGCGGCGGCGGTGTCGGTACCGTTTCGCCTGGATCAATGCGCGGATCGCATCGGGCTGGGGTTCTCGCGGGTGTATCAGAAGCATTTCATGCGCGAGATGCTGGCGTATATCCGCGTCAAGCAACGCCAATTTCTGCAGGACGGTCGTGAGGACGGGCTCAAAACCCTGGAGGCCCTTGGCTCCCTGGAAAAGATGCGCACGTTCTGGGACTTCGACGGGCGGGTCACCGCGCCGCTGCATGGTTTCATCAGCGCCGAAGACTACTATCGCCGCGCGTCGAGCCGTTATTACCTGGGCGATATCCGTACACCCACGCTGATTATCCAGGCGGCCGATGACCCGTTTGTGTTTGCACACAGCTTGCCTGACGCCCGTGAGCTGTCGGACTGCACCGAGTTCGAGTTGCTGGCCAAGGGCGGGCATGTAGGGTTTGTGGAAGGTTCGCTGAAGCGCCCCGCTTACTACCTGGAGCGCCGGATCCCGCAGTGGCTTCAGACACAATACGGTCAATAGTGTGGGAGCGGGCTTGCCTGCGATAGCGGTGGGCCAGCCAACGTTGAGGTGGCTGACACTCCGCTATCGCAGGCAAGCCAGCTCCCACATTTTAAGCACCTGTTCACACCGATCGTTTAGTCGCCCGTTGCTATTTCCCGTGCAGGATCGGTAATCCACTCACTCCACGACCCCGCATACAACTTGCCCAACGGGTACCCCGCCAGGCTCAACGCAAACAGGTTATGGCACGCCGTCACCCCAGAGCCGCAATACGCCACCAATTCCTGCGGCGGGCGCCCTTGCAACTGCGCGGCGAAGCGTTGCTTGAGCTGCTCGGCCGGCAGGAAGCGACCATCGCTGCCCAGGTTTTCACTGAACGCTGCGCATTGCGCGCCAGGGATATGCCCGGCAATCGGGTCGATGGGCTCCACTTCGCCACGAAAGCGCGGCTGGGCGCGGGCGTCGATCAAGGTCAGGCCGGGTTGGCCCAGGCGTTTTTGCAAGTGTTCGGCATCCAGCAATAGCCGAGGATCCGGCGTACCGACGAAGGTACCCGGCTCAACCACAGGCGCGTCCAGGCTCAGGGGGAAACCGGCGGCATGCCAGGCCTTGAGGCCACCATCGAGAATAAACACGCCATCACGCTTACCCAGCCAGGCCAGCAACCACCAGGCACGGGCGGCGTAGGCACCGGGGCCGTCGTCATACAGCACCACATCGGTATCGGCACTGATGCCCCAGGCCCGTAGTTGCCTGGTGAACGTGTCCGCCGCCGGCAAAGGATGACGACCAGTCAAGCCCTTGGTCACCGGGCCGCTCAGATGGCGCTCAAGGTCAGCGTATTGCGCACCCTCGATATGCCCTTCGGCGTAACTGCACAAGCCGTAGTCCGGATCTTCCAGGGCAAAGCGGCAATCCAGGATCACCCACCCGCTCGACTGTTGGCGCTCGGCCAATTGCTGGGGGCTGATCAGTTGGGCAAGCGGCATGACTGACTCCTGTGAATACAAAGGGGAAAGGTCTTACTTCACTTCTTCCAGTGCCTGATTCAACGGCACGTAAAACTCTTTGAACAAGGCATCCACCGCCTCTTTGGCCTGCGGCGTGACAAACCCCGCCTCCAGCACCAGCACCTGATAGACCCCGCGCTTGATCGCCTCGGCGCTCAGGTGGGTGGATTTTTCATTGGTGGTGCACAAAAAGCGCACCCACGAGGTGAGGATAATCCAGGCATTGAGAGTCAGGGCTTCGGTTTGCACCGGGTCCATATTGAGAATGCCGGCGTCGACAAAGCCTTGGTAGATGGCGCCGCCCTGGATCAGGCAACGCTGGGAAAAACGCCGGTAGCATGTAGCCAGTTCCGGGTCGCTCTCCAGCAGGTGTTCGAGGTCGCGGTGCAGGAAGCGATAACGCCACATGCCGGCCAATACGGCTTGCAGGTAAAAGCGTTTGTCTTCCACCAGCATTCCCCGCCCTTGAGGTGGGCGCAGGAAACTGTCTACCAACGCTTCATATTCGCGAAACAGCACGGCGATGATCGCCTGCTTGTTGGGGAAGTGGTAGTACAGGTTGCCCGGAGAAATTTCCATGTGGGCGGCAATGTGGTTGGTACTGACACTGCGCTCGCCCTGCTGGTTAAAAAGCTCCAGGCTGGTTTGCACAATGCGCTCGCTGGTCTTTACTCGTGGTGCCATAGGGGATCAGCTTCTATACACGGGATGGGGCATCTTACGGCCTAACCCGGCCAGGTTAAATCTGGATGTTACTGCAATGTTATTTGACAACTTAGAGCAATGACTCTAAAAATCCAGGCAGACCAATAACAATCGGTGCCGCGCCATGTCTGCCAACGTTGCCTACCTGCAAGATTCCCAGGCGCTGGATCAACTCCAGGACCTGTTCGACGCCCAACGCCGCGCCTATGCCGCCAACCCGATGCCGCCGGCCGGGCAGCGCCAGCAATGGCTCAAGGCCCTGCGGGATCTGCTGAGCGACGAACGCCAGGCGCTGATCAATGCGATCAGCCAGGATTTCAGCCATCGCAGCGCCGACGAAACCCTGTTTGCCGAATTGATGCCTAGCCTGCATGGCATTCACTACGCAAGCAAACACCTCAAGGGCTGGATGAAACCTTCCCGCCGCGCTGTAGGCATTGCCTTCCAGCCCGCCTCAGCCAAAGTCATTTACCAGCCACTGGGCGTCGTCGGCGTCATCGTGCCGTGGAACTACCCACTGTACCTGGCCATCGGCCCGTTAGTGGGGGCGTTGGCGGCCGGTAACCGCGTGATGCTCAAGCTCAGCGAGTCCACGCCGGCCACCGGTGAACTGCTCAAGGCCTTGCTGGCCAAGATCTTCCCCGAGGACCTGGTGTGCGTCGTGCTGGGCGAAGCTGACGTGGGCATGGCGTTTTCCAAGTTGCGCTTCGATCACCTGCTCTTTACCGGCGCTACCAGCATAGGCAAGCACGTGATGCGTGCGGCAGCCGAAAACCTCACCCCGGTGACCCTGGAGCTGGGCGGCAAATCGCCAGCCATTGTCTCGGCCGATGTGCCACTCAAGGACGCCGCCGAACGCATCGCCTTCGGCAAAACCTTGAACGCCGGGCAAACCTGCGTGGCGCCAGACTATGTGCTGGTGCCGGAAGACCGCGTGGAGGGCTTTGTCGAGGCGTATTCCAAGGCCGTGCGCGGTTTTTATCCGACGCTGGCCGACAACCCGGACTACACCGCCATCATCAACGAACGCCAACTGGCCCGGCTCAATGCCTACGCCAAGGACGCCACCGACAAAGGCGCCACCCTGATCCCGCTGTACGAGCAAGGCCAGGCGCGGCGAATGGCCCACAGTCTGCTGTTGAATGTCAGCGACGACATGACCGTGATGCAGGACGAAATTTTCGGCCCGCTCCTGCCCATCGTGCCGTATCGCGGTCTTGACCAAGCCTTTGCCTACATCAACCAGCGCCCACGCCCACTGGCCCTGTATTACTTCGGCTACAACAAAGGCGAACAAGCGCGGGTGCTCCACGAAACCCACTCCGGTGGTGTGTGCCTGAACGATACCTTGCTGCACGTTGCCCAGGACGATATGCCGTTCGGTGGCGTCGGCCCGTCGGGCATGGGCCATTACCACGGTCACGAAGGCTTCCTGACGTTCAGCAAGGCCAAGGGTGTGCTGGTCAAACAGCGCCTGAACGCGGCGAAGTTGATCTATCCGCCCTATGGCAAGTCGATCCAGAAGCTGATCCAGAAGCTGTTTATCCGCTGATAACCGCCACCTTCGGGACAATAAAAACAATGAACCCCAGCCTGACTGATTCACCCGCGCTGTCACGGCGCGGCGTCTTGAAAATCGGCCTGTGTGCCAGCGCCTTCCTCGCCACCGCCGGGTTGGGTGCCAGCCTCAGCGGTTGCTCCAGCAGTACGCCGGCCAGCGGCTTTGCAATGTTGCGCACCAGCGACTTGCCGTTCTTGCGGGCGGTGATCCCGGTGCTGCTGGAAGGCGCGGCCAGCGCCGAGCAGGTGCTTGCCGGTGTTGAGGACACCTTGAAAAAGCTCGATTACAGCCTGCAGCACTTGTCGCCCGAGATGTTCAAGCTCACCCAGCAATTATTCGACGTGCTCGGCATGGGTATCACCCGCGGCCCGCTGACCGGTATATGGGGCAGTTGGGAAAACGCCAGCAGTGAGCAGATCCGCAATTTCCTGCACCGCTGGGAAAACAGCTACCTGAACCTGTTGCGCATGGGCCAGGGCTCGCTGCTCAAGCTGGTGATCATGGCTTGGTACTTCCGGCCCGAGTCCTGGGCCCATTGCGGCTACCCCGGTCCGCCCAAGATCTAGCCTGGGCAATCCCAAGATTGCATCTTCCGACAAGAATAAGAGAGCACACCTATGCCCGTACCCGATCTGTTCCGCGACGGCCTGGCCCGTGGCTGGAAAACCCACAATGGCGCCGCCCTGGATAACGACCTCACCCTGGAAGCGGATGTCGCCATCATCGGCAGCGGCGCCGGGGGCGGTACCACCGCCGAAATCCTCAGCGCCGCCGGCTACAAAGTGTTGCTGATCGAAGAAGGCCCGCTCAAGACCAGCAGCGACTTCAAGCTGCTGGAAGACGAAGCCTACGCCAGCCTTTACCAGGAAGGCATCGGGCGGATGAGCAAGGACGGCGCTATCACCATCCTGCAGGGCCGGGCCGTGGGCGGTACCACCTTGATCAACTGGACCTCCAGCTTTCGCACCCCTGACGCGACCCTCTCGCATTGGGCCAGCGAATATGCGGTCAAAGGCCACAGCAGCGCCGAAATGGCGCCCTGGTTCGAAAAAATGGAACAGCGCCTGGGCATCGCGCCCTGGGCGCTGCCGCCGAATGCCAATAACGATGTGATCCGCAAAGGCTGCGAAAAGCTCGGCTACAGCTGGCATGTGATCCCGCGCAATGTGCGCGGCTGCTTCAACCTGGGGTATTGCGGCATGGGCTGCCCGGTCAACGCCAAGCAGTCGATGCTGGTGACCACCATCCCGTCCACCCTGGAACAGGGCGGCGAACTGCTTTACCTCGCCCGCGCCGAGCGGCTCATCTACAGCGGCGACACCATCAGCAGCCTCGAATGCGTGGCCATGGACGAACGCTGCGTAGCGCCCACCGGGCGCAAGATAAGCGTAAAGGCCAAGCACTATGTGCTGGCGGGCGGCGGCATCAACAGCCCGGCCCTGCTGATGCGCTCCGACGCACCCGACCCGCACTCGCGGTTGGGCAAGCGCACCTTCCTGCACCTGGTCAATTTCTCCGCCGGGCTGTTCGACGAGGTGATCAACCCCTTCTACGGTGCGCCGCAATCCATCTACTCCGACCATTTCCAATGGCAGGACGGCACTACCGGCAAAATGTCCTACAAACTGGAAGCACCGCCCCTGCATCCAGGCCTGGCGAGCACTCTGTTCGGCGGCTACGGCAAGCAGAACGCCTTGGACATGAACCAATTACCCCACACCCACGCCATGCTCGCCCTGCTGCGCGATGGTTTTCACCCCGACAGCCCGGGCGGCACCGTGGAGTTACGCGGTGATGGCACGCCAGTGCTCGACTATCAGGTCTCGCCCTACGCCTGGGACGGCCTGCGCAGGGCCTTCCACAGCATGGCCGAGATTCAGTTCGCGGCCGGCGCCAAGTCGGTCAAGCCGCTGCATCACGACGCGCGCTTTGTGAATAACCTGGCCGAAGCGCGCAGCGTGATCGACGATCTGAACCTGGAACTGCATCGCACCACCCTGGGCAGCGCCCATGTGATGGGCGGTTGTGCCATGGGTGAAGAGCCAAAAAATGCCGTGGCCGACAGCCTGGGTCGCCATCATCAATTGCGCAACCTGTCGATCCACGATGGCTCGCTGTTCCCCACCAGCATTGGCGCCAACCCGCAATTGTCGGTGTACGGACTGACCGCGCAACTGGCGAGCGCATTGGCCGAACGTCTGAAAACGGCATGAAAAGACAGGGTATTCACGGTATCTATCTACATAAGTCGACTTGGCCCACCGGTAATGCTGCGATACCATCCGGTTCCCCAACGGACTCCGCCAGGACGACGCGATGAACCGAGTGTTGTACCCAGGTACCTTCGACCCGATTACCAAAGGCCATGGCGATCTGGTCGAACGCGCCTCTCGCCTGTTCGACCATGTGATCATCGCGGTCGCGGCCAGCCCCAAGAAAAACCCGTTGTTTCCCCTGGAACAACGTGTGGAGCTGGCGCAAGAGGTCACCAAGCACCTGCCGAATGTGGAAGTAGTGGGCTTTTCGACATTGCTGGCGCATTTCGCCAAGGAGCAGAACGCCAATGTGTTCCTGCGTGGCCTGCGCGCAGTGTCGGACTTCGAATACGAATTCCAGCTGGCCAACATGAACCGCCAATTGGCGCCGGACGTGGAAAGCCTGTTCCTCACGCCGTCGGAGCGTTATTCGTTCATTTCCTCGACGTTGGTTCGTGAAATCGCCGCTTTGGGCGGAGATATCACCAAGTTCGTCCATCCAGCCGTGGCCGATGCGCTGACGCTACGCTTCAAGAAGTAAGGCTGCTCGGTCGGTGCCTGCTCGCACTGCGGGCGCCAATGCGGCACAATTGCGCGCATTAGTTTTCAGATGCCTTGGCAGAGTGCCCTGGCAGGAGTTTCCATGTCCCTGATCATCACCGACGATTGCATCAACTGCGACGTCTGCGAACCCGAGTGCCCGAACGCCGCCATTTCCCAGGGCGAAGAGATCTATGTGATCGACCCTAACCTGTGCACCCAGTGCGTCGGTCATTACGACGAACCGCAGTGCCAGCAGGTATGCCCGGTGGATTGCATTCCGCTGGATGAGGCACACCCTGAGACTGAAGAGCAGTTGATGGAGAAGTACCGCAAGATTACCGGTAAGGCTTAAGCTTCTTCATTGCCCGTAAGGGCCTCATCGCAGGCAAGCCAGCTCCCACATTTGGATAGGTGAATATATTCAAATGTGGGAGCTGGCTTGCCTGCGATAGCGATATCAGCCCTCAACCAACCATCAGCTCTGACACCTAGGGCAAAACACACTCCCCCGCTGCCCCAACACCACATTGCGCAGCTCAGTGCCGCAGACCTTGCACGCCTCGCCGCCCCGGCCATACACGAACAGTTCCTGCTGGAAATACCCCGGCTGCCCATCGCCGCCGATAAAGTCCCGCAACGTGGTGCCGCCCCGCTCGATGGCAGCGGCCAGCACCCGCTTGATTTCAATCGCCAGCTTCAAATAACGCCCGCGTGAAATACCCCCGGCGGCGCGGCGCGGGTCAATCCCCGCGGCAAACAGCGCCTCTGTCGCATAGATATTGCCCACGCCCACCACCACCGCGTTGTCCATGATGAACGGTTTCACCGCCATGGACTTGCCGCGAGACAGCTGGAACAAGCGCTCACCGTCAAACAGATCGGTCAACGGCTCCGGCCCCAGGCGCATCAGCAACTCATGATTGTGCGGGTCGTGGCTCCAGAGCATCGCGCCAAAGCGCCGTGGGTCGGTGTAGCGCAGGGCCATACCCGACTCCAGCTCGATATCCACGTGTTCGTGCTTGGCCGCCGGCATGCCGACGTCCACCAGGCGCAAGTTGCCGGACATGCCCAAGTGGCTGATCAAGGTGCCCACTTCGGCATTGATCAACAGGTATTTGGCCCGGCGCTCCACCAGCACGATGCGCTGTCCCGACAGGCGCACATCCAGGTCTTCCGGAATCGGCCAGCGCAGGCGCCGCTCACGCACCACTACGCGGCTGACGCGCTGGCCTTCCAGGTGCGGGGCGATCCCGCGGCGGGTGGTTTCGACTTCTGGTAACTCGGGCATGTGTACCTCTTGAATAACGGGTCAGTGCGCGCCCAGTTCGCGGATCGACAACTTCATGCTCTCGAAGTCGTAGTCCGACAGGCCCACGTAATCCAGCACCAGGTGGCCGATGGCATTCCACTCATGGTCCACCGGCTGGTTGCCCAGTACGCGATAGGACGAACAGATATGCTCGGCCATCTTCAAAATGGCCAGCAGGTTCTTGAGCTGCGGGTTGCGCGACGTCTCATCGCTGAAAATCGCCAGGGCGTTGTGGTGATTGGCGATGGCGTCGGTCACATGCTCCGGCAGGCGCCAGGACTTGGCGGTGTAGTAGCCAACCACCGCATGGTTGGTGTGGAACGCGTTGTTTTCGGTGTCGACCACGCGGCAATCCGGGCCCGCATTGGCGTAGGCCTCTTCCAGCACCGCCATGTAATTGGGGAAGCGCTTGAGCATCAGCGGCACGCCACAATCATGGAACAGGCCCAAGGCATAGGCTTCGTCCACGGCCTGGGAACCGGTGCGCTTGGCCAGGGTGAGGCAGGTCATGGCCACATCCTGTGCAGTGTCCCAGAAGCGGTTGAGGGTGACGATGGTGTCGTCGCACATCTCGCCTTTGATCGACTGCGCGTTGATCAAATTGATGACCGAACGGCTGCCCAGCAGGTTCACCGCACGCTGGATCGAAGCGATTTTGTTGCTCAGGCCGTAATACGGCGAATTGACGATCTTGAGCAGCGCACCGGACAAGCCCGGGTCCTGGGAGATCAGCCGCGCAATCACTTCCAGGTCCGGGTCGGGCATGTACTGCTCCATCTGCAAATCCACCATGATTTGCGGTTGAGGCGGTACGCTGATGCCTTGCAGGGCCTGCTGGATCTGCTCGGGGGAAAGCTCTTGGGACATAAGTACACACTCTGGGCTAGGCGCGAATTCTACCCCTTATGCCGACGTGGCCGACACCCAAAAACCCAAGTGAAACCCGATCGAATGTGGGAGCTGGCTTGCCTGCGATAGCATCACCACCGTACGTCTGATACACCGCGCCGCCCGCATCGCAGGCAAGCCAGCTCCCACATGAAAGAGTGCGCAAAGGGTATACTCCCGCTCTTTTTTCCGGAGCGACGTCATGTCCCTGCCAAGCCTGCGTCTCAAAGCCAACGCCGATCGTCGTTTGCGCAACGGCCACCTGTGGGTCTACAGCAACGAAATCGACGTGGCCGCCACCCCACTCCACGGCTTCCAGGCAGGCGACCAGGCTATCCTGGAAGCGGCCGGCGGCAAGACCCTGGGCATCGTGGCCATGAGCCCGAACAACCTGATCTGCGCTCGCCTGCTGTCGCGCGACATCAAGTTGCCGCTGGACAAGTCGCTGCTGGTGCACCGCCTCAACGTCGCGCTGTCCCTGCGTGACCGCCTGTTCGACAAGCCGTTCTACCGCCTGGTCTACGGTGATTCCGACCTGCTGCCGGGCCTGGTGGTCGACCGTTTCGGCGACATCCTGGTAGTACAGATCGCTTCGGCGACCATGGAAGCGCATAAAGAAGACGTGATCGCTGCGCTCACCCAGGTGCTCAAGCCCAGCGGCATCCTGTTCAAGAACGACTCCGCCGCGCGCGACGCCGAAGGCCTCAACCGCTACGTCGAAACCGTATTCGGCCTGGTACCGGAGTGGGTGGCGCTGGAAGAGAACGGCGTCAAGTTCGAAGCCCCGGTGATCCAGGGCCAGAAAACCGGCTGGTTCTACGACCACCGCATGAACCGCGCCCGCCTGGCCCCGTATGCCAAGGGCAAGCGTGTACTGGACCTGTACAGCTACATCGGCGGCTGGGGCGTGCAAGCGGCGGCCTTTGGCGCCAGTGAAGTGTTCTGCGTCGACGCCTCCGCCTTCGCCCTCGACGGCGTAGAGCGTAACGCCGCGCTGAACGGCTTTGCCGAGAAGATGACCTGCATCGAAGGCGACGTGTTCGAAGCCTTGAAGGAACTGAAAGCCAGCGAAGAACGCTTCGACGTGATCGTCGCCGACCCACCGGCCTTCATCAAACGCAAAAAAGACATGAAAAACGGCGAAGGCGCCTACCGCCGCCTCAACGAGCAAGCCATGCGCCTGCTCAGCAAAGACGGCATCCTCGTCAGCGCCTCGTGCTCCATGCACCTGCCGGAAGACGACCTGCAAAACATCCTGCTCACCAGCGCCCGCCATCTGGACCGCAACATCCAGATGCTCGAACGCGGCGGCCAAGGCCCGGACCACCCGGTGCACCCGGCGATTGTCGAGACGCGCTACATCAAGAGCATTACCTGCCGGTTGCTACCCAATAGCTGATGCTGTTCCCCTGTAGGAACTTGCGGGTTCCTACAGGTTTTCAGGAAATGTCGTACTGCCCCAGGCTTTGACTTTCCGTAGCGCAGACTCGATCCTCGCCCCTCTCATGGAACCGAGGCTCGCGCATGTCGAAGGCAATTATACAGGCTGAAAAACCGCTCTTGGTTTTCTGGCTGATGACCATGACTTTGCTGGGCGTCTTCCCCCTTGACGTCGTACTGCCCTCCTTTCCCGCCCTGGCTGAACACTTCCATACCTCGACCACCCATATCGCTCGATCCGTCAGCCTGTTCGCCATTGGATTTTCCTGCTCAATGCTGCTGATCGGCCCGCTGTCCGACAGAATCGGTCGCAAGAAGCTACTCCTGGCCAGTATGGTAGTAGCCATCCTGGGTGCAGTGGGGTGTCTGGCCGCCAGAAACACGCCCCAATTCCTGTTCTTTCGAGTCATTCAGGCCATAGGCTGCGGTGGTTTCATACTGTCCCAAGCGCTGGTGCAGGACCTTTTTTTCGGCAGGGAACAGGAGCGGTTGCGCATAGCAATGGCCACGGCCGGAGGCATTTTCATCTCGATTTCCCCAGTGCTGGGCGCATGGCTGCAATTGCACTGGGGATGGAAAGCCAGCTTCTACGCGTTTATCGCCCTCTGTGCCGCAACGTGGATTATGGCTCACCGATTACTGCATGGCGGCTTCCCTCCAACCGCGCCAAGCGAGCGGGGTATTTTCAGGGCCTACGCCAAGGTTTTCGCCAACAGACATTTCGCCAGCTACGCCACGATCTCCGCGATCACCTTCGCCTGTCATTTCTCATTCATCGTTGTGTCACCGCTCATTTTCATGGACCAGTTAAAGCTGTCACCCCATGACTACTCATTGACCTTGCTTCTCTACGGCGCCGCCTACGTAGTGGGAGGCCTCTGTGCCGGCGTCCTGCACAAACGGCTGGCGGCGGCTACCCAGATGGCAGTCGGGCTGGTTCTGATCGCTATCTCTGGCGTAGTCATGCTGCTGTTGGCCTACCTGTTCGGCTTATCAACCCCGACAGTGTTGGTGCCCATGCTGCTCTGCACGGCGGGCACCACCATCACCCGGCCCATTTCCAACTCCAAGGCCATGAGCCTGTTTCCAGACAATGCGGGAGCCGCAGCTTCCGCCGTTGCGGCAGTGCTGTTCATTGCTGGCGGCTGTATCAGTGCGTTTATCAGCACCTTTACCCACCAGTTGAGTACTGCGCTTGGCTTGTGTTTTCTGATCCTGAGCCTTGCCGCCCTTGCGTTGAACTCATGGGCACGGCGGCGCCCGCACGTCCTGTAGCGGCTAACTTCAAGGTTGCGCCCATTCCCTCCAGCCGCCAGCGGTGTAGAATCGGCCCTATTCATCGCCAGTCATCCCCCGGCGGGTTTATGAGCTCGAGGCCCAAGCAAGCGGCGATCCCGCGGTGCGAGTGGCAACTTCCGGACACACGGCCATTTTCTGAGTGTTCCAGACGTCAATAGAAGCTCACTCCCCTTTAGTACCTGATTAGCCGCCCGGAGTGCTCCAATGCCTGATTACCGCTCGAAAACATCCACCCACGGCCGCAACATGGCCGGTGCGCGCGCGCTGTGGCGTGCCACGGGGATGAAAGATGACGACTTCAAAAAGCCGATCATCGCGATTGCCAACTCGTTCACCCAGTTCGTGCCGGGCCATGTCCACCTCAAGGACCTTGGCCAACTGGTCGCCCGCGAGATCGAACGCGCCGGTGGCGTGGCAAAGGAATTCAACACCATCGCCGTGGACGACGGCATCGCCATGGGCCATGACGGCATGCTGTATTCCCTGCCGAGCCGCGAGATCATCGCCGACTCCGTGGAATACATGGTCAACGCCCACTGCGCCGACGCCATTGTGTGCATTTCCAACTGCGACAAGATCACCCCTGGCATGTTGATGGCTGCCTTGCGCCTGAACATCCCGGTGATCTTCGTCTCCGGCGGGCCGATGGAAGCCGGCAAGACCAAACTCGCCTCCCACGGCCTCGACCTGGTCGACGCCATGGTGATCGCCGCCGATTCCAGCGCTTCTGACGAGAAGGTCGCGGAATACGAGCGCAGCGCCTGCCCGACCTGCGGTTCGTGCTCCGGCATGTTCACCGCCAACTCGATGAACTGCCTGGTGGAAGCCTTGGGCCTGGCCTTGCCGGGCAACGGTTCCACATTGGCCACTCACAGCGACCGCGAGCAGTTGTTCCTGCAGGCCGGCCGCACCATCGTCGAGCTGTGCAAGCGCTACTACGGCGAGAACGATGAGTCGGTGTTGCCACGCAATATCGCCAACTTCAAGGCGTTCGAAAACGCCATGACCCTGGACATCGCCATGGGCGGTTCCACCAACACCATCCTGCACCTGCTGGCCGCGGCCCAGGAAGCCGAGATCGATTTCGACCTGCGCGACATCGACCGCCTGTCCCGCCACGTGCCACAACTGTGCAAGGTCGCGCCGAATATCCAGAAGTACCACATGGAAGACGTGCACCGCGCCGGCGGGATCTTCTCGATCCTCGGTTCCCTGGCCCGTGGCGGCCTGCTGCACACCGACCTGCCGACCGTGCACAGCAAGTCCATCGCCGAAGGCATCGCCAAATGGGACATTACCCAGACTGACGACGAAGCCGTGCACACCTTCTTCAAGGCCGGCCCTGCGGGCATTCCGACACAGACCGCGTTCAGCCAGTCGACCCGTTGGGACACCCTGGACGACGACCGTGAAAACGGCTGCATCCGCAGTGTCGAGCACGCCTACTCGCAAGAAGGCGGCCTGGCCGTGCTGTACGGCAACATCGCCCTCGACGGCTGTGTGGTCAAAACAGCAGGTGTGGATGAGTCCATCCACGTCTTCGAAGGCCGCGCCAAGATCTACGAAAGCCAGGACAGCTCGGTACGCGGCATCCTCGCGGACGAAGTCAAGGAAGGCGATATCGTGATCATCCGCTACGAAGGCCCCAAAGGCGGCCCGGGTATGCAGGAAATGCTGTACCCCACGTCCTACCTGAAATCCAAAGGCCTGGGCAAAGCCTGCGCCCTGCTGACCGACGGCCGTTTCTCCGGCGGCACATCGGGCCTGTCCATCGGCCACGCTTCCCCGGAAGCCGCTGCCGGTGGCGCGATTGGCCTGGTGCAGGATGGCGACAAGGTGCTGATCGACATCCCGAACCGCTCGATCAACCTGTTGATCAGCGATGAAGAACTGGCAGCACGCCGGGTTGAGCAGGACAAGAAAGGCTGGAAGCCAGTGGAGAAGCGCCCGCGCAAAGTCACCACCGCGTTGAAGGCCTACGCGTTGTTGGCCACCAGTGCCGACAAGGGTGCCGTACGCAACAAAGCCATGCTCGACGGCCTGTAAGCCCCGCGCATAAAAAAGCCCCGCCAGGTGCGGGGCATTTTTATGCCTGGCCAAAACCTCCACAACACCGAGGATCAACTGTGGGAGCTGGCTTGCCTGCGATAGCTATAGGCCTGCCGGTGAGTTCTTGTTTGGCACACCGCCATTGCGGGCGAGCCAGCCCCCGCATTGGATATAGGTAATCTCTTAGAACTGTGGGGTATAGGTGATGGTAAACATCACATTGCGTGGGTCCCCGTAGTAGTTGCTGCCCCAGTTCGCGTTGTAGGCCGGGACGTAATACTTCTTGTCGAACATGTTGTTCAGGTTTGCCGCCACGGTGAATTCCTGGTTGATCTTGTAGGCCACCCGCGAATCCCACAATGCATTGCCCGGCACGCTGAAGGTACGGTCATAGGCTTGGGTGCTGCTTTGCGCGGTCACACCGGCACCCACGCTCCAATGCTGCCAATCGCCCGGCAACTGGTAGTCACCCCAGACCTTGAGCAAGTGCTTGGGGGTCCAGGTGCTGAAAATCTTGCCTTCGTAGGTGTCGTCCTTGAGGAATTCAGTGGTGTTGTAGGTGTAGCTGGAGGCCAGTTGCAGCCCTGGCAGCACCTCACCACTGAGTGTGGCTTCAAAGCCTTGGCTGCGGACCTTGCCAGAGGCGACCGAGCAGTACCAACCATTGCAGTTCATTGGCCCTTGCAGGTCCTGCACGCTACGGTTTTCCTGGTCGTAGCGGAAGATCGCAAACGAGGTATTGAGGCGCCCGTCAGCCAACTCTCCCTTGATGCCCAACTCGTAGTTTTTGCCCTCGATAGGCTTGAGCAGGGAACCGGAGGTGGTCAGGTTGGTTTGCGGCTCAAAGGCATCGGCATAGCTGGCGTAGGCCGACCACTGCTCGTTGAGCGCATAGACCAGGCCGGCGTAGGGCGTAACCTTGCCATTGGACTGGGTGGTATTGTCTTGCGGGGCACCATATGCGCCTTTAAAACCACTCTGGCCAATGTAGGAATAGTCATACCAACTGGTACGCGCACCGACGATCAACGTCAGCGGGTCCAGGACTTTTACACGCCAGGTGCCATAGATGCCTTTCTGGCGAATGTCATACCAGCTTTTCGAGGCGGCACCCTCCTGGAACAATTGGTATTTGTCGCGCTGGGGACGGTTGTGGTCGATGTTGAAGATATCCGCGCCGGGATTTGAAGCCCGTGCCCACTGGTCGTCGGTGGTGAGCTTGGAATAGTTGGCACCCAGCACCACTTCCTGCTGGAAGCCCAGCCCCTCAAACTTGCCGTTTACATACACATCCGCGCCGCGGCTCTTGGTATTGAAGTCGGTGATCCAATCCACATAGGGCACAGTGCCGCCGCCGACGGGTACCGTGTCCCACGTCGCCTGGTAAGTTGCGTCGTTGTGCTCATCCATGGCTACCAGTGCGGCTTTCACTTTCCAGTCATCGTTGAAGCGATGCTCGATGTCGGCAAACACCTGAGTCTGATTGTTGACGTTGCGGTTCCAACTGGCGCCGACAAATGTCGAGCGCGGCAGACCGATATCACTGCCGTCGGCATAACGGGGCAACGACATGAAGTTGGGGCGCGAATGGCCCTTCTGGTTACTGATGCCCAGGCCGACGGTGGTATCGGGAGTGAAATCGTAGTCGATGGCGCCATAAACCGTCTGGTTCCAGCCCCCCGCATAGTCGACGAAGGAGTCGGTGGTGTCGTAGTCCGCCACGAAGCGTCCGCGCAAGGTGCCTTCGGCGTTCAGCGGGCCACCGACATCGACCTGAGTGCCGTAGTGGTCCCATGAGCCAGCCTTGGCGGTAATGGTCGCCGTCGGCGCCTGCTGCCCGCGCTTGCGCACCAGGTTCATGGTGCCGCCGGGGCTGTTGGCACCTTGCAGCAAGGCGGCCGGGCCGCGCAGCGTCTCGACGCGGTCGTAAATGGCCATGTTTTCGGTGAGATAGCTGCCCAACGTGTAAGTGTTACGTGGAATCCCCACACCGTCGTATTGCAGGGTGCCAACCTCGAAACCGCGGGAGAAGATGAACATACCGGAGCCGGGAGACTTGGTCGCTGTCAGGCCGGGCGTGCGCTTGACCACTTCAGAGAGCTTGGTGGTGTTCTGATCATCCATCTGCTTGCGGGTCATGACGCTGACCGACTGCGGGATATCCTTGAGTTTCTGCTCGCCCTTGCCGAGGGTCACGGCCCCCGTGGTGTACGAGCCCGTGCCTTCGGTGGTGACGCCCAGGCGTTCGGCTGTGATCGTGGTGGCACCCACTTCCAGGGCAGAGCCTGGTACCACACGTTTTTCCAGGGTGACGGTATCGGCATTGATAAACGCCGCGCTCAACCCCGTGCCGCCGAGCAGTTGCGCCAAGGCTTCACGCTGCCTCAGGTTGCCCTTCACACCCGGCGATGCCACCCCTTGGGTCAACTCCCCATTCACTAGCACCTGAACCCGCGTCACCGCCGAGAACGCCGCCAGCGCAGCGTCCAGGCCCTGCCCTGGAATATCGAAGCGATAGGTCTGGGCCTGGTTGGCCTGCGCGGCCTGCAGGTACGACGGCGCGATACAGCTGGCCAAGGAAATGGCCAAGGCCAGCAAGGGCCGTGTGGCGAATCGGTGTGCCATGAATGGTGCTCCCCGGTACAAAAAGTCTGTGATCGGCGCCGCACTACTTGAGAGTGCTTACTATTTACGCCTCAGTGATCAAGGACGATGGCTTGCGGGGAAACCCTGAAAATATTTTGAAAAATTGCCGTCAGGACGCGTTGCCGTCACGCAACACCAGTAAATACGGGGTGTAGTGCTCGGCGCGCAGGTTGAGGGTGTGTTCCAGCGCCTTGAGCACGGCATCGGGTTTGTCGATTTCGAACACGCCCGACACCACCCGATTGCGCAACGCATCACCGAGCACCAGCGTCCTGCCGGGCCAGTAACGGTTCAGCTCAGAGACCACCACCGACAACGGTTGCTGACGGAACACCAGTTGCCGCTGACGCCAGGCAAAGCCGCTGGCCGGGTCGAAACCGTGAACGTCGGCAAGGTGCTGGCCCTGATACTCCACGGCCCGACCCGGTTCCAGATAGACCGGCGCGCCGCTCCCTGCACTGACCTCAACCTTGCCCTGCGCCACCAGCACACGCGTCTGGTCATCACGCCGCGCCACACTGAACTGGGTGCCGACCACTCTCACCCAGCCGTCGCCCGACTGCACCACGAAGGGCCGTGCGGGGTCCTTGGTCACATCGAAGAACCCTTCGCCACGCAGCAAACGAATCTGCCGCTCACCCGCACTCATGCGGATTTGCACCGCACTGTCGGTGTTGAGCTGAAGGTGGGAACCATCGGCCAATTCGATGGTGCGCGACTCGCCAGTGCCGGTGGCGTAGTCGGCGCGCAAGCGGTCAAGCCAGGGGGTGTTCTGCACGGTCAGGCCCACGGCCAGCAACACGGCAGCCGCATACGCCCAGCGCCGCAGCGGTTTACGCCAGGCGGCCTGCTCGGCACGACGAATGACGCGCGCCGGCTCACGCAGGCCGTCGAGCATCGCCTGCACTTCCTGCCAGGCATCATCCTGGGCCTGGCCCTGCCCGAGCCACGCAGCAAAGGCGTCCATTTCAGCCGGGGTCAAGTCCTCGGCGCGCAGGCGCAAATACCAGCCGGACGCTTCTTCGAACAACACATCAGCAGTAGGCAGGGCAGTCATGACCGACGTCCTTGTGCATCGCAGGCTAGGCGCGTCTTGATGTACCCACGGCATTCAATCAAGGCGCGACGCAATTGGTATTCCACACTGCGCGGGCTGATCGACAGGCGTTCGCCAATCTCGCGGTAGGAAAGCTCGTCGACATGATAGAGCAGGAATATCTGCCGAGTCGCCTCGGGCAGGCCCAGGATCGCATCCTGCATCAGTTGCTCCTGCTGATAGGCGGCCAGTTGTTCGTCGGCACCGGGGTTGCTGCAGGGCAGTTCTTCGCTCGGTGCGCCGGCATCCAGACGCTCGCGGCGGATAGCCTGGCGCTGGTGGTCGCGCACCAGGTTGCTGGCAATGGTGAAGAGGAACGCGGGTAGGTTATCGATCTTCTCGCCGGACTCCAGGCGCGCCAGGCGCAGGAAGGATTCCTGGGTCAGGTCGGCAGCCACCTGGGCGCTGCCGGTGCGGCGCGTGACGAAGGCTTCGAGGGCTTTCTTCTGCTCCGCGAACAGGCGCGCGATCTGCGTATTCCAGGAGGACACAGCACTACCTTGAGAAGAACGGACGGTTCAGGGAGTGCGCACGCTAGCAAAGAATGAGATTGGTTCGCAATTGATATATTTTTGCCGTTGAGTCTGTGGTGTTCTTGAGGCCGCCTTCGCGGGCAAGCCCGCTCCCACAGTTGACCGCGCCCCAACATGAGGATGCGGTCGAATGTGGGAGCGGGCTTGCTCGCGAAGGCAGGTGACTCGGTCTTACTGGATATCTTCCGGCTTGACGATCACCCAGTTCTTATCCGCCGTCACCGGCAACCCTTCCTTGGCTTGCGCCGCCGCGTGCTTGGCGATCATGCCGTTGAGCTGGGTCATGTATTTGTCTTTGCGGTTGATCCACAGGTGGATGCCGCCCTTGGTCACGTCCACATCGTGGAACAGCATGTAGCCGTCGCTGGTCGGTGTGTCACCGCCGACGATTACCGGTTTTTTCCACTCGTCGATGTAGGTGAGGATTGCCGCGTGCTTGCCCGCCATCCAGGTCGCCGGGGTCCACAGGTAGGGGGTCAGTTCCAGGCCGAGGTTGGCGGCTTGGTCATACTTGCCGGCCGCGATTTGCTTGCGGGCGGTGGTCAACTCGCCGGTCTGGCGGTCCTTGAGCAGGGTGGTCACGCCGATGACGTTTTCGGGTTTGACGTTGTAGCCGTACTTCGGATCGGCGGCGACCATGCGCACCAGCTCCTCGGATGCGGCCGTCATCACATACACCTCGATGCCGTTTTCCATCAGCTTGTTGTACAGCTCGGCCTGGCCAGTGAAGACTTTTGGCGGCTGCACCTCGGATGTCTTCACCGCGTCGCCTTCAAAATAACTGACCGGCACCGGCTTGCCGGAGGCCATCAGTTCATCCACCTGGACCTTGAGTTCCTTGAGGGTAAAGCCGGAAAACACCTGGGCCACCCACGGGTAGCAGACCATGTCATCGACCTCGCACAGGCGATAGTAGTAACTGAACAGGCTCTCTTTATGCTCGGCGGTGTCTTTGAACGGCATCAGCTTGAGCGACGGGTCGAGGCTGTCGCGGGTGATCAGGCCCTTGTTTTCCATGTACGGCAGCAAGGATTCTTCGAGGTCGTAGCGGTAGCTGGTGTTGTCCATGTCGAACACCGCGTAATTACCCTTGTTGGCGTTGGCGGCGATCATTTCGTTGAGCTGTTTGGCGGCAGGTGCCGGCCAGTGTTTCAACTCGGTGGCGGCAAACGCCTGGCTGGCGAGCCCGAGGCAAAAGGCGGCGGATACCAATAGTTTCGGCGCGAGCTTCATAGGCGGTGTCTCCCTCAAGTGAAAGACATCGACGCTAACAAATCCGTATGACAGTTATCGCCCGAGCACGACCAAGGACGTCGTGATCACGCCAAGAGCATACGCCTGAGCGTCAAACGCTTATTCCAAAAACGACAGTCGCCATTCCATATCGGTATTAAATCAATATATTTCAAGCTGTTAGGCTTCCCGGTTCGCAATCGCAGGCTCACGCGATTGGCTGCCTTCTCAACGGAGCTTCAATGAATCTGCCCCTGATTCTCAATTTATTGGTGTTCGTGGCCCTGTTGCTGGGCCTGGCACAAACTCGCCGTACTAACTGGAGCCTGGCCAAGAAGGTGCTGTTCGCCCTGGTGCTGGGCGTGCTGTTCGGCGCGGCGTTGCACACGATCTATGGCGACGGCAACCCGGTGCTCAAAGCCTCCATCGGCTGGTTTGACCTGGTCGGCAACGGCTATGTACAACTGCTGCAAATGATCGTGATTCCGCTGGTGTTCGCCTCGATCCTCAGTGCCGTGGCGCGCCTGCATAACGCCTCGTCCCTGGGCAAGATCAGCTTTCTGACCATCGGCACGCTGCTGTTCACCACGGCCATCGCGGCGCTGATCGGCATCGGCCTGACCAACCTGTTCGGCCTCACCGCCGAAGGCCTGGTGGCCGGCACCCAGGAAATGGCGCGCCTGCAAGTGATCCAGAGTGATTACGCAGGCAAGGTTGCCGACCTGAATATCCCGCAGTTGCTGCTGTCGTTCGTACCGGCCAACCCGTTCGCCGACCTGGCCCGGGCCAAGCCGACGTCAATCATCAGCGTGGTGATTTTCGCCGCGTTCCTTGGGGTTGCCGCGCTGCAACTGCTCAAGGACGACGTCGAAAAAGGCCAGAAAGTCCTTAACGCCATCGACACCCTGCAAGCCTGGGTGATGCGCCTGGTGCGCCTGGTGATGAAGCTGACCCCTTATGGTGTGCTGGCGCTGATGACCAAAGTGGTCGCCGGTTCCAACCTGCAAGACATCATCAAGCTGGGCAGTTTCGTCGTGGTGTCGTACCTGGCCCTGGGCCTGATGTTCGTGGTGCACGGCCTGCTGCTGTCCCTGGCCGGGATCAACCCGCTGCGCTTCTTCCGCAAGGTGTGGCCGGTGCTGACCTTCGCCTTCACCAGCCGCTCCAGCGCGGCGAGCATCCCGCTGAGCATTGAAGCGCAGACCCGTCGCCTGGGCATTCCGCAATCCATCGCCGGTTTCGCTGCCTCGTTTGGCGCGACCATCGGCCAGAACGGTTGCGCCGGTCTTTACCCTGCGATGTTGGCGGTGATGGTCGCGCCGACCGTGGGCATCAACCCGCTGGACCCGCTGTGGATCGCGACCCTGGTGGCGATAGTGACCTTGAGTTCGGCGGGCGTTGCCGGCGTCGGCGGCGGTGCGACCTTTGCCGCGCTGATCGTGCTGCCGGCCATGGGCTTGCCGGTGTCACTGGTGGCGCTGTTGATTTCCGTGGAACCGCTGATCGACATGGGCCGTACGGCGTTGAACGTGAATGGTTCGATGACGGCGGGGGCGATCACCAGCCAGATCATGGGGCAGACGGATAAGGCGTTGCTGGATGCCGATGAGCATGCCGAGCTAGCGCAGGCATAAAGGCTTATAACCTGTAGGAGCGAGCTTGCTCGCGAAGAACCTGAGGGCGCCGCGTTCATTCAGAATGCCCGCGTCATCGTTGACGATCTTCGCGAGCAAGCTCGCTCCTACAACTAGTTGCGCTCCCACACTTCGAAGTTGTAGGCCGGCTTATCACCTTCAGCTGGATTCTCGACATTCGACACCAGCTTCCACTGGTTCCTATCAAACTGCGGAAACCACGCATCCCCTTCCGGGCTCAGCGCCACGCGGGTCAGGTACAAGCGATCGGCCTGTTCCAGCCCCTGCGCATACAACTGCGCGCCGCCGATCAGCATCAGCTCGTCCACGCCTTGCGCCTGGGCCCACTCCTCAGCGCGCTCTACCGCAGCCTCCAATGACGGAAACACTTGCGCACCTTCCAGCACAAGATCGGTCTGACGGCTGACCACCAGGTTCAAGCGCCCCGGCAGCGGTCGGCCCAGGGAATCCCAGGTCTTGCGCCCCATGATGATCGGCTTGCCGAGGGTGGTGGCCTTGAAATATTTGAAATCCCCCGGCAAATGCCAGGGCATGCTGTTGTCGACGCCGATCACACGGTTTTCACCGAGGGCTGCGATCAGGCTTAAAGGGAGAGTTTTTTTCATGGCGACGAGAATACCAGAGCGGCGAGCCAGCGGTTATGCTCCAACCTCATCAACACGACAGGACGGCGCGTGACTGCACTGAACCCGCTGCACAGACTTTGGCTGACAGAAACCGTGCGCTTGCGCGAAGAACACGCCGGCCCCCTGGAAGACCTGGAAGCCAACCGCCTGGCCCGCACCGCCGGGGGCGACCTGCCCTCGCGCATCCAGCAGCGTGCGCTGCACCTGGCCGAGCGCGATGGTTTGGCCGCCGCGCTCAGCCGCTGGCTGCAAGGCGCACGCCTGGCGCTGGTGTTACTGGCGGTGGTCGCCGTCATCAGTGGCGCCGGTTTGGCGTTCGCCGCGTTGGGCAATGGCCTGGCCCCGGTGAATGTGTTCTGGGCCTTGGGCAGCCTGCTCGGCCTGAACCTGATCCTGCTGGTCAGTTGGCTCCTGGGCCTGCTGTTTGCCGGCGAACACAGCGCCAGTCTCGGCCGGCTGTGGTTGTGGCTCAGCGAGAAACTGGCGCGTGACGCCAAGGCCGCGCAACTGGCCCCAGCGCTGTTGCTGTTGCTGCAACGGCAAAAACTCAATCGCTGGGCGGTGGGCGTGCTGGTCAACAGCTTGTGGTTGCTGGCCTTGCTCAGCGCCCTGGTGATCCTGTTGACCCTGCTCGCCACCCGCCGCTATGGGTTTGTGTGGGAAACCACCATTCTCGGCGCCGATACCTTTGTCGCCGTGACCCAGGCCCTTGGCACACTCCCGGCGCTGCTCGGTTTCAATGTGCCCACCGTGGAGATGATCCGCGCCAGCGGCGACTCCGCGCTGAATATCGAAAGCGCCCGCCAAGCCTGGGCGGCCTGGCTGGTGGGCGTGTTGCTGGTGTACGGCCTGCTGCCGCGGTTGATCCTCGCCCTGCTGTGCCTGTGGCGCTGGAAGCGCGGGCGCGCAGCGTTGCGCCTGGACCTCAACCTGCCCGGCTACGCCCAACTGCGCGAACGCCTGATGCCCAGCAGCGAGCGCCTGGGGGTCAACGATGTGGCGCCCGAGCAACTGCACCAGTTCAGCGGAGGCGTGAGCGAGCTGGAGAGCGACGGCGCGCTGCTGGTCGCCATCGAACTCGACGACCAACACCCTTGGCCGCCCAAACTGCCTGCCAACGTCAAGAACGCCGGCATCCTCGACAGCCGCGAATCACGCAACAAATTGCTGGAACAACTCAGCCGTTTCCCCCCCGCGCGCCTGGCCATCGCCTGTGACCCGCGCCGCTCGCCCGACCGTGGCAGCCTGGCGCTGATCGCCGAGCTGGCACGCAGCGCCAGCGACACCCGCGTATGGCTGCTGCAGGCACCACCGGGCCAGGCACTGGACGCCGAGCGCCTGGGCGACTGGCATACCGCGCTGCAACAGCTTGAGCTGTCGTTTGCCGATTGCGCGCCGCTAAGCTGGCTGGAGACCGGTCATGACTAAACCGCTGAAACTCGCCGTGGTCGGCCACACCAACGTGGGCAAGACCTCACTGCTGCGCACCCTCACCCGCGATGTCGGCTTTGGCGAAGTGTCCCATCGCCCCAGTACCACGCGGCACGTGGAAGGTGCGCGCCTATCGGTAGATGGCGAAGCCTTGCTGGAACTGTACGACACCCCCGGCCTGGAAGACGCCATCGCCCTGCTCGATTACCTGGAGCGCCTCGACCGCCCCGGCGAACGCCTGGATGGCCCGGCGCGGCTGGCGCGTTTCCTGGAGGGCAGCGAAGCGCGCCAGCGTTTCGAACAGGAAGCCAAGGTGCTGCGCCAATTGCTGGCCTCGGATGCCGGCCTGTATGTGATCGACGCCCGCGAGCCGGTGCTGGCCAAGTACCGCGACGAGCTGCAAGTGCTAGCCAGTTGCGGCAAGCCGTTGTTGCCGGTGCTCAACTTTGTCAGCAGCAGCGACCACCGCGAACCAGACTGGCGCGAAGCCCTGGCCCGCCTTGGCCTGCATGCCCTGGTGCGTTTCGACAGCGTGGCACCGCCCGAAGACGGCGAACGGCGGCTGTATGAAAGCCTGGCCCTGCTGCTGGAGAACTCCCGCCCCCAGCTGGAACGCCTGATCCTCGACCAAGAAGCCCAGCGCCAGGCACGCCAGCAAAGCGCGGCACGGCTGATCGCCGAATTGCTGATCGACTGCGCCGCCTGCCGCCGCAGTGTGACCACCGAGGATGAGCCCCAAGCTGTCAGCGACTTACGCAAGGCCGTGCGCCAGCGCGAACAAAAGTGCGTCGAAGCCCTGCTCAAACTGTTCGGCTTCCGCCCACAGGATGCCGCCGCCAGCGACCTGCCGTTGCTGGACGGGCGCTGGGGCGACGACCTGTTCAACCCCGAAACCCTCAAGCAACTGGGCGTGCGCGTGGGTGGCGGGATCGCCGCCGGCGCGGCGGCCGGTGCGGGCGTAGACCTCCTGGTCGGCGGCCTGACACTGGGCGCTGCTGCCCTGGCGGGCGCGATTGCCGGCGGTGCGCTGCAAACCGCCCGCAGCTATGGCAGCCGCCTGATGGGCAAGATCAAGGGCCAACGCGAACTCACCGTCGATGACAGCGTGCTGCGCCTGCTCGCCCTGCGCCAACGCCAACTGCTCAAGGCCCTGAACCTGCGCGGGCATGCGGCGATGCACAGCATCAAGGTCGATACGCCCCAGGACAAAACCTGGCGCGAAGGCAAGCTGCCGGACGCCTTGCACAAGGCCCGCGCCTATCCGCAATGGTCGTCCCTCAACCCCCACGCAAAACTGAGCCAGGCCGAGCGCCAGGAACAGGTCGAGGCATTGTCGGTGCAACTGAATGAACCGGGGCTCGTGCCTTGAGCGCTCTGTAAGCAGCGTCAAACGGTGTTGTCTGTGTACCATTCAAATGCCAGGAAACTGCTGCACAGGGAGCGGATCAGTTCTTTATCGACCTGATCAACCACGCCGTTCTTATCCATATCGGTCTGGGTAAACCATTCCAGCTCACCGTTCCCGTAACCGTCGTAGGCTTCGGCCTGATAAGCCAGCGTCGGTTTACGCACAGCGCTACGCCGTTCCAGAAAATTGAGTTTCACCCCATTGGGCGGGCTTTTTTCGTATTCATGGACGGCGACAACCACCAAGGTGCGCTTCCAGCTTTCGCCGCTGTTAAACCACTTCAACTTAAGAAACGTATTGACGAAGACCTTGAGCCATTGGTGATCGATGACAATATTTTTGCCATCAACGTCAATGTCTACAACGGTTTGAAGATCCACGTCTGCATCGCCATTCATATCAACGGCGAACGCCTCATGAACCAGCTCGTCGAACCCGCCCGCTGCGCGTTCATAGAAATGTAAAAAGACGGTATCCGCCTTTCCATTGCCGCTTCTGTCTTGGGCAGCGGCTTTTAAATAGCGCATCACGTGCTCCCTTCCTTGCGGATCAATGTGCCTTGATATCAACAACCTTGGCGTCGAAGGGCTCAGGTGTGTGCCAATTGAACTTCAAATAAAGCTCAGCCAATTGCTGGACCAAGTGCTTATCAACTTCATCGATGACGCCATCGCAGTTGATGTCGGCGTGAATGTTCCACTCAAGTTCACCGTTGTTATCAAAATCATAGGCGGCGCTCCAAGACACCTGAGCGTCCGAACTCAGCAGCCCTGGGCCTTTATGCAAGTGCAGGCGCACGGTGTCGGGGGTGCCGTCTTTATAGAAGTCTTCGGAAAAGATCTTCATGTAAAGCCGGGTACTGGCGCCGCGATTCACCCAATTGATCTTCAAATAGGCATTGGCAAATTGATCCAACAACGCTCGATCAAGACTGTTTTCCTGACCGTCATTGGTAACGTCTCCCCTGCTGTAATCGACCTTTGCGTCTGAGGTGAAGTCATAGGCCACGGCCTCATTGAGCAACTCGTCCTGATTGCATGGCGTACCTTGGTAGAACTGAAGCCGCACCGTATTCGCCCGGCCATCTCCCGTTTGATCCTGTGCTACTACCTTCAAATAGCGCATCTGCGTTGCTCCCTTGGCTAAGAAGCAAGCACCTTAGTGCGGCGGCTATCGAGGCTCCAGGCGGCGTATCTGCGATGTGTGTAAGGCCCGTCTACGTGGCCAGTAGTCGTGCGGCCATGGCTTTGAGCAGTTGCAGATCCAGCACCGGCACCTGGGTCTGCTTGGCCTGCTCGTCCCAGTGGCGCATACGCAAACTCACGGCATACAAAGGGTCTTGTTCAAAGGCCCTGGCCTCTTCGGCGCTCATCACGCCGCCCTGGTAACCCAGGGTGCGACGGCTGGCTTGGCTCAAGCGTGCGTAATAGTCCGGCTCGCTGAAGGTCAGGTAACGCTTGGCCTGCACGTGGTATTCCACCAGCCTGGCCAGGCGTTCGCTGAAGCCTGCGCGGCGCAGGTAATCGGCGCCCAGCCGCTCGTGGCTGACCACACCATAACCGCCCATGTTCGCGCCGCCCTGGCCGCAGAGGTGGCCGATGTCGTGGAAGAAAGCCGCCAGCACCACCTCGTCGTCAAACCCTTCGGCCATGGCCAATTGCGCGGCCTGGGACATGTGCTCGAGCTGCGACACTGGCTCGCCGATGTAGTCAGCCGTTCCATGCTGCTCGTACAAGCCAAACACTTGGGCAATCGCCTGTTCCGGGCTCACCGCGTCGCGCCCCACAGCGTGCTGATATTACGCTCGGCCATCGCCGGCCCTACGCTCATCCCTACGCCGGTGTGCATCAAGGCAGCGCTGACGCCGGGTGCCGCCTGCACAAACGAAAACGGCCCAGGCCCGCGCGAACCGTAGACGCCCTGCCAGCGCTCGACTACCTGGACCTTGCAACCCAGGGTCTGTTGCGCCAGTTCGATCAGCCAGTCATCCACCTGCTCGGCGTTGAAGGGCGACGGATCGCTGTCGTAATGGTGGGAGTCACCGATGATCAACTCGCCATGGGGCGTAGGGCTGATCAACAGGTGAATGCCGTGCTCGTGCAGGTACGGCGTTTCACGCAGGATCTGCGCCTGCACCGCGGCCGCTTCCGGCAGGTCGGCAAAGGCGCCGTAGTGCACGCAGCTCAAGCCGGTGAGCAAGGCATGTTGCAGGTTCAGGTTGAGCACGGGCCGGGCGCGCAGCATTTGCAGGCGACAGGTTTGCGGGTTGAGCGGGGCGATGGCGTCGGCCAGCAGGGTCTGATAGTCATGGCCGGAGCAGACGATGATCTGCTCGCCGCGAAAGCTGCCTGCCGTGCTGTGCAACTGTCCCGGTTCCACCTCGCGCACCAGGGTGGAGAAGTGAAACTCCACGTTCAGCGCCTGGCTCAGGTAATGGATCAGCGCCGGTATGGCTTCGCGGGAATACAGTTGCTGGTCGTCCTTGCCATGCAGCGCGGCACGGTGATGGCGGAACTGGCCGGCGTACAGGTCGTTCATGGCAGCGCCTTGCAGCAGCTCGACGTTGTAGCCGTGCTCCCGCGCTCGCCCGGCGCAGAAGGCTTCGAGTAGATGTTCTTCGGCGTCGGTACGGGCGAACAGGTAGGCGCCATTGCGTTTGAGCGCCAGGCCCGCCGCTTGTGCCCACTGGCCCCAGATTTCGCGGCTTTCCCGCGCCAGGTCCAGCATGGGCCCTGGTGGTTGGCCGGTGACCAGGGCCTGGCCGAAGTTGCGTACCGAGGCGCCCAGTGGCGTGGCGCTGCGCTCGAACACCTTGACCTTGAGGCCGCGCCTGGCGGCGGCATAGGCGTGGGAGAGGCCGAGGATGCCGGCGCCGACGATCAGTAAATCGCTGTGTTGTGTCATGACATGATGTTCCTGTCCTTGAGGCCGCAATCGCAGGCAAGCCAGCTCCCACACTTGAACGGGTTCACACATCAAAATGTGGGAGCTGGCTTGCCTGCGATGAGGCCATCAGCCTTAACGAAAGCCCTACTGACCGGCTACCTTCTCCGACTTACCGTCATAACGCTTACGCCATTCGGCCAGGATGCTGTCACGGTTCCTGGAAGCCCAGACAAAGTCGTTCTTGATCAATCGCTGCTCGTAGTCCGCTGGCAATTCGGTCTGCGGCTTGGCGATCCCCGGTTGGGCGAGCACGGCGAAGTTGTCCTTGTACAGGTCCATCGCCGCGGTGCTGGCGGAGAAGTCAGCGAGTTTTTTCGCCGCTTCGGCATGGGCCGTGCCTTTGATCACCGCGGTGGCTTCGATGTCCCAGCCCAGGCCTTCCTTGGGCAGGATGATGTCCAGCGGCGCGCCCTGGCGTTTGAGCTGAACCGCCGGGTATTCAAAGGAAATACCAATCGGGAATTCACCGGAAGCCGCCAGCTTGCACGGCTTGGAGCCGGAGTGAACGTACTGGCCGATGTTCTGGTGCAGATCGTCCATGTATTGCCAGCCTTGCTTATCGCCGAAGGTCTGGAGCCAGGCGCTGACATCCAGGAAGCCTGTGCCCGAGGACGCCGGGTTGGGCATCACGATCTTGCCCTTGTACTCAGGCTTGGTCAGGTCCTGCCAGCTCACCGGTTTGGTGAGGCCCTGCTTCTCGGCTTCGACGGTGTTGAAGCAAATGGTGGCGGCCCACACGTCCATGCCGACCCAGGCCGGAGGGTTGGCGGCGTCGCGGTAGTTCTTGCCGATCTTGTCCAGGTCCTTGGGCGCGTAGTTGTCGAGCATGCCTTGCTGATCGAGGATCGCCAGGCTGGAGGCGGCCAGGCCCCACACCACGTCAGCCTGGGGGCGGTCTTTCTCGGCCAGCAGCTTGGCGGTGATGATGCCGGTAGAGTCGCGCACCCACTTGATCTCGACGTCGGGGTTGGCCAGTTCGAAGGCTTTTTTGTAGGTCTTCAATTGCTCGGCTTCAAGGGCCGTGTACACGGTCAACTCGGTCTTGGCCAGAGCATTCAGGCTGAATGCCGTGAGGACTGCAGCGACCAGCGCCAGGGGCTTGAACATGGAGCACCTCCTTCAGGGATGTTTTATTGGCCGGGTGCGCGCTGGCGCCAGGCTTGGGAGCGGCGCAGCGCGCCACGTGAGGCCCACGCCAGCAGCAGCGAGACGCTGGCCGAAGTGAACAGGATCAGGGTCGACATGGCCGCCGCACCGCCCACATTGCCGGCGTCGTCCATGTTCAGCACGGCGACGGCGGCGAGGATGGTGTCGGGGCTGTAGAGGAAGATTGCGGCGGACACGGTGGTCATCGCCGACACAAACAGATAGCGCAGGATGTCCAGCAGCGCCGGCAGGCAGATCGGCACCGTGACGCGCAGATAATGGCGATAGAACGGCGCCTTGAGGGACAGCGCGGCGGCTTCGAACTCGGCGTCCAACTGGCGCAAGGCGGTGGTCGCGGTCATCTGCGCGGTGGTCAGGTAGTGGGCAATGGTGCACACCACCAGCAACGCCATGCTGCCGTACAACACATGCAGCGGGTTGCCGTTGAGGTTGAAGAAGAACACGTAGCCCAGCCCCAGGACCAGGCCCGGCACGGCCATCGGCACAAAGCTGAGCATGCGCAGCGCCAGGTTGAGGTTCTTCTGGCCCTTGGTCTTTTCCATCAGGTAGGCGCCGGTAAAAATCAGCACGCTACCGATCAACGCCGTGCACAGCGCCATGGTCAGGCTGTTGCGATAGGCCAGCCAGCCGCCGCCGGCGGTGTCTTCGAATTGGTAGTGGTTGAGCGACAGCGACAGGTTGTACGGCCAGAATTTCACCAGCGAGGAGTACACCGCCATGCCGAACACCAGCAGCAACGCCGCGCAGATCAGCAGCACGATGGCCAGGTAGCACCCGTCGCGCAGCCGCGATGGCGCCGGCTGGAACACCTGGGCGCGGCCGCTCATCGCGTCGCCATGCCGACGGCGCAACCAGGCATCCACGCCAAAGCTGAACAGCGCCGGCAGCAGCAACACCATGCCGATCAACGCACCGCGACCGAACTGTTGCTGGCCCACCACAGCCTTGTAGGCCTCCAGCGCCAGCACCTGGTAGTCGCCGCCCACCACCACCGGCACCCCGAAGTCGGTGATGGTCAGGGTGAACACCAGGCAGAACGCGGCGAACACCGCCTGGCGCGTGGCCGGCCAGGTAATGCTGCGAAACGCCCGGGCCGGGCTGGCGCCCATGCTCGAAGCGGCGTCGAACAAGCGCGCATCCGCCAGAGACAACGCCGACAGCAAAATCATCAGGGCATGGGGAAAGGTGTAAATCACCTCACCGAGCACAATGCCCCAGAAACCGTAGATATTCTCCGAGAACAAGCCGCGCAGCAGGCCCTGGTTGCCGAACAGATAAACCAGGGCAATGCCCGGCAGCATCGACGGCGCCATCAACGGCAGCAAGGACAGGCCGCGCCAGATGGACTTGCCGGGGATCAGCGTGCGTTGCAGGGCATAGGCAAACAAGTAGGCCAGCGGCACGACGATGGCCGCCACGCTGAGGGAAACTTTCAGGCTATTGCCCAGCAACCAGTGGAAGTTGGCGCTGCTCAGCAGTTCGCGCGCGGCCACCAGGCCACCGCCCTGCCCGGCTTCGCTGCTGAAGCCGCGCCAGAAGATCGCCAACAGCGGCAACAGCACCGCCACCACTAACAGGCCCAGCCAGAGCCATTTGCCGCCGACCACAAAGAGGCGGTCGCCCCACTCGGCGCGGGACACCTGACGCGGTACGGGCAATGTCATCACAGCCCCCATCTCAGGCAAACACCTGCAGGCTGCGCGGCGGCAACGCCACCCAGATGTCCTGGGCGCCCAGACGCGGCATGGCTTCCGGCGCCAGTTCAGCCAGCAACGGGTGGCCCGGTAACTGCTCCAGCTCAAAGCTCATGCGGCAGCGGTTGCCTAGAAAGGTGATCTCGCGAACCTTGGCCGGGAACAGGTTTTCTTCGTGCACCGGCGGGTTGACGCAAATGGCTTCCGGGCGGCAGAACAAGCGGCCGGACTGGGCGACACCCGCGTCCTCAGCCAGGCGCATGTTCAACCCACCCACCTGGGCATGGCTGGCGCTGTTACGGCTGAACGGCAACCAGTTGCCCTGGCCGACAAACTCCGCCACGAACGGCGTGGCCGGGCGGTCGTAGATTTCCTGGGGCGTGGCGTACTGCTCGACCTTACCGTTGTTCATCACGGCAATGCGGTCGGCCATCAACATGGCTTCGTCCTGGTTGTGGGTCACCATCAAGGTGGTGATGCCCAGACGCCGCTGCAGTTGGCGCAATTCGGTGCACAGGTGCTCGCGCACCCGGGCATCGAGGGCCGACATCGGCTCATCCAACAGCAGTAACGACGGCGCCGGCGCCAGTGCGCGGGCCAGGGCGACGCGCTGTTGCTGGCCGCCGGAGAGTTGACCGGGGTACTTCTTTTCGCTGCCCACCAGGCCGACCAGTTCGAGCATCTGCGCGACACGCTTGCGCACTTCATCGCGGCCGCTGCCGGTGAGGCCATAGCCGATGTTCGCTTCAACGCTGAGGTTGGGAAACAACGCGTAGGACTGGAACAGGATGCCGTAGTCCCGCGCCTGGGGTGGCAGCAGGGACACGTCCCGCTCGCCCAGGTAAAGCTCACCGCTGTCCTGGCGCTCCAGGCCGGCGATGCAGCGCAGCAGCGTGGTCTTGCCACAGCCGGAAGGGCCCAGCAGGCACACCAGCTCGCCGGCGGCGACGTCCAGGGAGACGTTGTCCAGCGCGGTGAACGCGCCAAAGCGTTTCTGGATTGCGCGCACTTTCATCGGTGCGCCGGGTTGGGTCAGGGCTGTGTGCATGGTGGCACCTCATCGAACGGATGAAGGCCATGCTAGGGAGGGAATGCGTAGCGGGTGTGGCAGAAAGGCAAAAGCAGGTGATAGTGGTATTGGTGGATTTGTGTAGGACTGGCGACCGCTATCGCAGGCAAGCCAGCTCCCACACTTGAATGGGTTCACACATCAAAATGTGGGAGCTGGCTTGCCTGCGATGGCCATTTAAAAGCCGCCATCAATATTCAGAGGGGTGACATTTCCTGCGCCAAGCCAAGGAACGCCGCCGGCAACCGCGCCCCCTTACGCTCCTTGAGGCAATACAGATACTCCGGAATCTGCGGTGCATTCTCGATGGTCAGCACGCGCAACTGCGGGTCGTGGGGCACTTCCTGGCGGGCAATGATGCTGATGCCGATATTGCGCAGCACGGCCTCGCGAATCGACTCACGGCTGCCAATCTCCAGCAACGGCCCGTACCCCACGCCCGCATTCTTCAACATCTCTTCCGTCAGCCTGCGGGTGGTGGAGCCCGCTTCACGCATCAGCAAGGTATGCCCGACTAGCGCGCTCAACGGTACGTGATCGAGCTTGGCCAACGGGTGATTACGGTGCACCGCCAGCACCAGCGGGTCGGTGCCCAGCACGCGGCGGATCAGCCGGGCGTCTTCCAGCAATTGCGATGAGGCTGCGACATCGACGCGGTAATCGTCCAGCGCTTCAAGCACCTGCTGGGAGTTGCCGATTTCCACCGAGACTTCCACCTGGGGCAGGCGCTCGCGAAAGGCTTTGACCAGATCGAGGATGTAATACGGCGCGGTTGCTGCAATTCTCAGCGCACCCTGGACCTGGCCGTTGTTGCGCAGGAAAAACTCGATATCCGCTTCCTGCTGCAACAGCGCCTTCACCATCGGTAGCAGCCGCGCGCCTTCGTCGCTGACGGTCAGGCGACGGCCGCCACGGTAGAACAACTCGACGCCATACTGGCTTTCCAGGTTGCGAATCTGGGTGGTCACCGTGGGCTGGCTCAGGCCGAGTTTCTTCGCCGCCTGGGTAATGCTGCCCAGGCGGGCGACCATGAAAAACGCCTTTAACTCAGCACTCAGCACACCACCCTCTCATCCGCTATTTGCGCACCAGGCGCAGGCCATTGAACACCACCAGCAGGCTCACGCCCATGTCGGCGAAGACTGCCATCCACATGGTCGCCATGCCCATGAACGTGACGGCCAGGAAGATCGCCTTGATCACCAGCGCCAGGGCGATGTTCTGCTTGAGGATACTCGACGTTTGCCGCGACAACCGAATGAAAGCCGGAATCTTGCGCAAATCATCGTCCATCAGCGCTACGTCGGCGGTCTCGATGGCGGTATCGGTGCCCGCTGCGGCCATGGCAAAGCCGATCTCGGCACGGGCCAGGGCCGGGGCGTCGTTGATACCGTCACCGACCATGCCCACCCGATGGCCCTGGCCGTAGAGGGTTTCGATGGCTTGCAGTTTGTCAGTGGGCAACAGGTCGCCCTGGGCCTGGTCGATACCGACCTGGGCCGCAATGGCCTGGGCGGTGTGGGTGTTGTCGCCGGTGAGCATCAGGGTCTTGATGCCCAGATCGTGCAATTGCTGGATAGCTTCGCGGCTGCTCTCCTTGACCGTGTCGGCCACGGCAAACAGCGCCAGCGGGCCGGACTTGTCCAGCAGCAACACCACGGACTTGCCTTGTTTTTCCAGGGCGAAGAGTTTCTCTTCCAAGGCCTCGGAACACAGGCCGAGGTCTTCCACCAGGCGGTGGTTACCCAGGTGATAGGTCTGACCGTTGATATCACCCCGCACACCACGCCCGGCCAGGGCCTCGAAGTTATCCACAGCATGAGTCGACAAGTTTTTATCCACAGCCGCGTTGGCAATCGCCAGGGACACCGGGTGGTCAGAACGCGATGCCAAGCTCGCGGCCAGGGCCGGCGCGCTGTCTTCGATATTCGGGAACAGCGGCAGGTAATCGGTTTGCACCGGTTTGCCGTGGGTGATGGTGCCGGTTTTGTCGAGGGCCAGGTAATCGAGCTTGTAGCCGCCCTCCAGGTACACGCCGCCCTTGATCAGGATGCCTTTACGCGCCGCTGCTGCCAGGCCGCTGACAATGGTCACCGGGGTGGAGATCACCAAGGCGCAAGGGCAGGCCACTACCAGCAGCACGAGGGCGCGGTAGATCCAGTCAAACCACACGCCCGCCATGAACAGCGGCGCAATCACCGCCACACCGAGGGCAAACAGGAAGACGGCCGGGGTGTAGACCTTGGAGAAACTGTCGACAAACCGCTGGGTCGGTGCGCGTGCGCCCTGGGCCTGTTCCACGGCGTGGATGATTCGCGCCAGGGTCGAATTGTTCGCCGCTGCGGTGACCTTGTACTCCAGGGAACCGGCCTGGTTGATGGTGCCGGCAAAGACTCTATCGCCCACGGTTTTCTCAATCGGCAGGCTTTCCCCGGTGATCGGTGCCTGGTCGATGGTGGACTGGCCGGCCGTGACTTCACCGTCGAGGCCGATGCGCTCGCCGGGTCTTACTCGGACAATCGCGCCAAGATCGATGCTTTTAACCTCTTGTTCCAGCCAGGAACCGTCGGCCTGGCGCACCGTGGCCTGTTCCGGGGTCATCTGCATCAGGCCGCTGATGGCGTTGCGCGCCCGGTCCAGGGACTTGGCCTCGATCAACTCGGCCACGGTGAACAGGAACATCACCATCGCCGCTTCCGGCCACTGGCCAATCAGGATCGCGCCCGTCACCGCGATGCTCATCAATGCATTGATATTGAGGTTGAGGTTCTTCAGGGCAATCCAGCCCTTCTTGTAGGTGGTAAGGCCGCCGCTGAGGATCGACACCAGCGCCACCAGCGCGATTACCCAGGTGGGCGCCACGCCGGTGAAATGCAGCACTTCGGCACCCAGGGCGCCCACGCCCGACACCGCCAACGGCCACCAATGCTTCTTGGCGGGCGGCGCGGCGGCGGGGCTGCCTTCTTCGATAGGGTCGGCCTGCATGCCGATGGACTTGATTGCCTCGATGATCGGCGCAGTGTTCGGCAGGTCATGGGTGACGCCGAGGATGCGGTTGATCAGGTTGAATTCCAGTTGCTGCACGCCAGCGAGCTTGCCCAGCTTGTTCTGGATCAGCGTCTGCTCGGTGGGGCAGTCCATGGCTTCGATGCGGAAGGTGCTCAGGCGCGAGCCGGCGGTAGGCGCTTCACTCAAGGTCACAATGGCAGGCCCGGCAGCGCCGGAACAGCAGGAACCGGAATGGCCGTGGTTATCCACAGGCGTGAGTTTGGCGGGCCCATGGTCATGTTTGTGATCATGGCCGTGATCGTGATCGTGATCGTGATCGTGATCATGCTTGTGGTCGTGCTTGTGCGGGGTATGAATGGAGTGGCTCATCAGGTCGCGTCCGTAAAGGTGCCTGTTGCCAAGTAAAGACCCTGTAGCCACTATAGGGTCAAGCACCCATTTGGAGATTGCTGCGATGAAGATCGGCGAACTGGCCAAACTCACCGATTGCCCGGTGGAAACCATCCGTTATTACGAGAAGGAAAACCTGCTGCCGCCCCCGGCCCGCACCGACGGCAACTACCGCGTGTACACCCAGGCGCACACCGAGCGGCTGACCTTTATCCGCAACTGCCGCAGCCTGGACATGACCCTGGAAGAAATCCGCAGCCTGCTGGGGCTGCGTGACAGCCCCCAGGACCAATGCGAAAGCGTAAATGCGTTGATCGACGAGCATATCCATCATGTGAAAGCGCGGATCGATGGATTGTTGGCCTTGCAGGAACAACTGCTGGACCTGCGCCAACGTTGCGGCGGTGGGAACCAGTGCGGGATCTTGCAGCAGTTGGAAGTCAGCGGAGGGATTGCGGCCAGCGAGGCCGAGCCTTCGCATGTGGGCAGAAGCCACGGGCACTAAACTCAAGCGAACACGCAACCTATGTGGGAGCTGGCTTGCCTGCGATAGCGGTGGGCCCGCGACATTGATGTCGCCTGACACTCCGCTATCGCAGGCAAGCCAGCTCCCACAGTTTTTTTTACCGCGATGGGCCGTTAGATAGCCACGTCAGCCTTGATGCTCGGGTCGGCGTCGTAACCCACGATTTCAAAGTCTTCGAACTTGTAGTCGTAGATCGAGGCAGGCTTACGCTTGATCACCAGTTCCGGCAGTTTTTTCGGCGTACGCGCCAACTGGGTCTGGATCTGTTCCATGTGGTTGCTGTAGGCGTGGGTGTCGCCGGTGGTGACGATGATCTCGTGGGGGATCAGGTCGCACTGCTGGGCCAGCATGTGGGTCAGCAACGCCAGCGCGGCGGTGTTGTACGGCAGGCCCAGGAACACATCGGAGCTGCGGATATACAGCTGCATCGACAGATGGCCGTCATGCACGAACGCCTGGTACAGCAAGTGGCACGGTGGCAGGGCTTGCTTGCCGTTACGCGCGTTTTCCTGCGGGCTCTGGGTTTCGTCCGGCAGGTATTCGACGTTCCAGCCGTGGAACAGGATGCGCCGGCTGTTGGGGTTGGTCTTGAGCGTGTGCACCATGTAGTCGATCTGGTTGATCGTGCCGCCGTCCTTGGTCGGCCAGGCGGTCCACTGCTCGCCGTACACCGGGCCCAGGTCGCCGTCTTCGGTGGCCCATTCGTCCCAGATCTTCACGCCATTTTCGTTGAGCCACTTGATGTTGGTGTTGCCGCTCAACATCCAGATCAGTTCGTTGGCGATGCTTTTGAAGTGCAGCTTCTTGGTGGTCAGCAGCGGGAAGCCGTCGGCCAAGTTGTGCCGATACTGACGCGCAAACACAGCCTTGGTGCCGGTGCCCGTGCGGTCGCCCTTGGTCAGGCCATTGGTCACGACGTCCTGCAGCAGTTCGAGGTATTGCTTCATGTTTTTACCCGTATCGTTGAAGCCAAGACCTCCTGGTCTTGGCATTCGAATTTAAAGCGCGGCGTTCTTCAGCGGCTGCGGGCGATTGTACGCCCACCACAGCATGCCCAGGCCCGCCAGAATCATCGGCAGGCTCAGCACCTGACCCATGGTCAGCCAGCCCCACGCCAGGTAGCCCAACTGCGCATCCGGCACCCGCACGAATTCGACGATGAAGCGGAAAATCCCGTAGAACAGCGCGAACATGCCCGACACGGCCATGGTTGGGCGTGGCTTGCGCGAGAAGATGTAGAGAATAAGGAACAGTGCCACACCTTCCAACGCGAACTGGTACAGCTGCGACGGGTGGCGCGGCAGTTGCGCCGGATCGCTGAACGGCGGGAACACCATCGCCCACGGCACGTCGGTCGGCTTGCCCCACAGCTCGGCGTTGATAAAGTTACCAATGCGCCCGGCGCCCAGGCCGATCGGCACGAAGGGGGCGACGAAGTCCATCAGTTGGAAGAACGACTTGCCATTGCGCCGGCCAAACCACCAGGCGGCAATCATCACGCCGATAAACCCGCCGTGGAACGCCATGCCGCCCTTCCACACTTCGAAGATCAGGGTCGGGTTGGCGAGATACGCAGACAGGTCGTAGAACAGCACATACCCCAGGCGCCCGCCGACGATCACGCCCATCGACATCCAGAACACCATGTCGGAGAGCTTCTCCTTGGTCCAGGTCGGGTCGAAACGGTTCAGGCGCCGGGAAGCCAGCAGCCAGGCACCGCCGATGCCGATCAGGTACATCAACCCGTACCAATGGATTTTCAGCGGACCGATGGCCAGGGCCACCGGGTCGATCTGCGGGTAAGGCAGCATTGCGACTCCTCGTTAAAACATTTAGTCATGACGCACCGGACCATGCCGATGTGCGATTAAGCCTGCGTTACAGCTGCGAGATCAAATTAAGAAGTTCACATACACACCAAACAGCCCGGCATGTTAACGGATCAGAGGTGCGCGGCCCAACTTCGAGACGATGGAACACCGGCGCGTCTGTGGGTAGAGTGGCAAAAACACAAAAGGGGTCACCCGATGTGCCTGATTGTTTTCGCCTGGCGACCGGGCCACGCCCAACCGCTGATCGTCGCGGCCAACCGCGATGAGTTCTACGCCCGTCCCAGCCTGCCACTGGCCCAGTGGGCGGATGCGCCCCAGGTCTACGCCGGCCGCGATCAGGAGGCCGGGGGCACTTGGCTGGGGGTGAACGCGGATGGGCGCTTTGCCGCCTTGACCAACATCCGCGACCCGCACCAGCCACCGGCACGCAAGTCTCGCGGCGAGCTGGTTGCGCGGTTTCTCAGCGGTTCGCTGCCGATCGACGATTATTTGGCCGATGTGAATGGACGCTCGATTGAATACGCCGGGTTCAACCTGCTGGTGGGCACGCGGGATGAGCTGTGGCACTACAACGCCAAGGACACCGAACCGACGCGGTTGAAGGCTGGGGTGTATGGGTTATCCAATGCCGGGTTGGATACGCCCTGGCCGAAGTTGCTAAAGGCCAAGGCGGCGTTCAGCGCAGTGCTGGAGAACCCCGAGCCGCAGGCCCTGCTGGAGATTCTGAGCGACCCGCAGACCGCGCCGTTTGCTGAACTGCCGGACACCGGCGTAGGCCTGGCGACTGAAAGCCTGCTGTCGAGCGTGTTTATCGCCAGCCCCAGTTACGGGACACGGGCGAGCACGGCGTTGATTGTGAATGCCGATGGGACGCGGCGGATGCTGGAGCGTAGCTTTGGCCCGCACGGGGGGCGGCTGGGTGAGGTCGAACTGGGAATTTGACGGCGACTGGATTGACGCTATCGCAGGCAAGCCAGCTCCCACAGGGGATTGCATTCCAAATGTGGGAGCTGGCTTGCCTGCGATGAAGGCGCCTCGGTTTAGAGGGTTTTGGCCGAGGCTGGGTTGATCATCCGGGTCAGCCCCAGGTTCTTCAACGCCAATTGCAGCGAGCTGTGGATAACTTGCGGGTTGTCGATGGTCATCAACTCGGCGAGCAAATCCTTGGCCCTGCTCAACTCCACCTGGCGCAGCATCCACTTCACTTTCGGCAAGTTGGTGGCGTTCATCGACAGGCTGTCAAAACCCATCGCCATCAACAGCACCGCCGCCGCCGGGTCGCCGGCCATTTCGCCGCAGATACTCACCGGTTTGCCTTCGGCATGGGCGTCGCGCACCACGTGTTGCAGCGCTTGCAGCACCGCTGGGTGCAGGTAGTCGTAGAGGTCGGCTACCCGTGGGTTGTTACGGTCCACGGCCAGCAGGTACTGGGTCAGGTCGTTGGAGCCCACCGACAGGAAGTCCACCTGCCGCGCCAGTTCCTTGGCCTGGTACACCGCCGCCGGGATTTCGATCATCACCCCAATCGGCGGCATCGGCACATCGGCGCCTTCGTCGCGCACTTCGCCCCAGGCACGGTGGATCAGGTGCAGGGCTTCTTCCAGTTCATGGGTGCCGGAGATCATCGGCAGCAGGATGCGCAGGTTGTTCAAGCCCTCGCTGGCCTTGAGCATGGCGCGGGTCTGGACGAGGAAGATTTCGGGATGGTCGAGGGTAACGCGAATACCGCGCCAGCCAAGGAAGGGGTTGTCTTCCTTGATCGGGAAATAGGACAGTGACTTATCGCCGCCAATATCAAGGCTGCGCATCGTCACCGGTAACGGGTGGAAGGCTTGCAGTTGCTCGCGATAAATCGCCAGCTGCTCCTTCTCGCTCGGGAAACGTTGGTTGATCATGAACGGCACTTCGGTGCGGTACAGACCCACCCCTTCGGCGCCGCGTTGTTGCGCACGGGCTACATCCGCCAGCAGGCCGGTGTTGACCAGCAGCGGTACGCGGTGGCCGTCGGGGGTGACACACGGCAGCTCGCGCAGCGAATCCAGGCCCTGGGCCAGTTGCTTCTCTTCTTCCACCACCTCGGCGTATTGCTTGCGCAGCACGTCGCTGGGGTTGGTGAACACCTCGCCGCGGTGCCCGTCGACGATCATGTCGATGCCATCGACCTTGGAATACGGCAGGTCCACCAGGCCCATCACCGTCGGGATACCCATGGCCCGGGCCAGGATCGCCACGTGGGAGTTACCCGAACCCAATACCGAGACCAGGCCCACCAGCTTGCCTTCAGGCACTTCGCCAAGCTGGGTGGCGGTCAATTCTTCACTGACCAAAATGGTGTTATCGGGGAAGACCATGTTGGTGCTGCGGTCTTCCTGCAGGTACGCCAGCAGGCGGCGCCCCAGGTCGCGCACATCCGATGCCCGCTCGCGCAGGTAGGCGTCGTCCATCATTTCGAAACGGTTGACGTGATCGGTGACCACCTGGCGCAACGCGCCCTGGGCCCACTGGCCGGTCTTGATCACGGTCTTGACTTCGTTACCCAGGGACGCGTCGTCGAGCATCATCTGGTACACGTCGAACAGCGCACGCTCTTCGGGGCGCAGCTGGGTCGCCAGCTTGGTCGACAGGTTGCGCATGTCGGCGCGCACGCCTTCGAGGGCGGTCTTGAACAGTTTGATCTCGGCGTCGATGTCGTGGACGGTCTTGTCCGGCACCACATCGAGGTCGGCGGGCGGCAGCATGACCACCGCGGTACCCACCGCGGCGCCTGGCGAACCCGGTACACCGACGAACTTGGCTTCCTGGATACCCTTGCCCTGGCGCCCCAGGCCGCGAATCGAGCCGGTGGCTTCGGCGTGGGCAATTACCCCGGCCAGTTGCGCGCTCATGGTCACCAGGAAGGCTTCTTCACCTTCGTCGAACTGGCGACGCTCTTTTTGCTGGATGACCAACACGCCGACAACGCGGCGGTGGTGAATGATCGGTGCACCCAGGAACGAGGCGTAGCGCTCTTCACCGGTTTCGGCAAAGTAGCGATAACGCGGGTGATCGGCCGCGTTCTCGAGGTTCAGGGGTTCTTCACGCGTCCCCACCAGGCCCACCAGACCTTCATTGGGCGCCATGCTGACCTTGCCGATGGAGCGCTTGTTCAAGCCCTCCGTGGCCATCAGCACAAAACGGTTGGTCTCGGGGTCCAGCAGGTAAACCGAGCAGACCTGGCTGCCCATGGCTTCCTTGACGCGCAACACAATAATCCCCAACGCCGCCTTGAGATCCTTGGCGGAGTTAACTTCCTGGACGATCTTGCGCAGCGTATTGAGCATGGCTCGGGGTCGAACTCCGTCGTCAGTCGCGCGCTAAAAGGCGCGGGGCAAGCTCTTTGAGAGCGCGACGATAAACCTCGCGCTTGAATGTCACCACCTGGCCCAACGGGTACCAATAGCTGACCCAGCGCCAGCCATCGAACTCCGGTTTACCGGTCAAATCCATCCGCACCCGCTGCTCGTTGGAGATCAGGCGCAAAAGAAACCATTTCTGCTTCTGGCCGATGCACAGCGGTTGGCTGTGGGTACGCACCAGGCGTTGCGGCAAACGATAGCGCAACCAGCCACGGGTACAGGCCAGAATTTGCACATCTTCGCGCTCAAGGCCGACTTCTTCGTTCAACTCACGGTACAAGGCGTCTTCAGGGGTTTCGTCGGGGTTGATTCCACCTTGAGGAAACTGCCAGGCATCTTGGTTGATTCGGCGAGCCCATAGCACCTGTCCGGCATCATTCGTCAGAATAATGCCGACATTAGGACGGAAACCATCGGGGTCGATCACGGCAACAACCTCGCAAACGCATGTCGCCGCATTGTTCCACAAAGGTTGTTCCAGCGGCAACGAGGCTTCTTACCTTATGTGCACTCTTGTGAAAAGACCGTATTCTGGACGCCTTTTTACAGACTTTTCAGCGAGTAACTGCAATGCGCCTGGCTTTATTCGACTTGGACAATACCCTTCTGGGCGGCGACAGCGATCACGCCTGGGGCGATTACCTTTGTGAACGCGGTTTTCTCGACCCGGTGGCCTACAAGGCCCGCAACGACGCGTTCTACGACGACTACCTGGCCGGCACGCTGGATAACGCCGCCTACTTGAACTTCTGCCTGGAAATCCTCGGCCGCACCGAGATGGCCCAGCTGGACGCGTGGCACAACGACTATATGCGCGACTGCATTGAGCCCATCATGCTCCCCAAGGCCGTCGAGCTGCTGGCCAAGCACCGCGCCGCCGGCGACAAGCTGGTGATCATCACCGCCACCAACCGCTTCGTCACCGCGCCGATTGCCGCACGCCTGGGCGTCGAGACCTTGATCGCCACCGAGTGCGAAATGGTGGACGGCCGCTATACCGGGCGCAGCACTGATGTGCCGTGCTTTCGTGAGGGCAAGGTGACACGTTTGAACCGTTGGTTGGAAGAAACCGGTTATAGCTTGGAAGACAGCTATTTCTACAGCGATTCGATGAATGATTTGCCGTTGTTGGAGCAGGTGACTCACCCGGTGGCAGTGGATCCGGATCCGAATTTGCGCGCTGAGGCTGAAAGGCGTGGCTGGCCGGTGATTACACTGCGCAGCTGAGAATGCTATCGCAGGCAAGCCAGCTCCCACATTTTGACCCTGTTCTCATGTGGGAACCCGGTCAAGTGTGGGAGCTGGCTTGCCTGCGATGAAGGCGACGCGGTTTCAAGCCCTATACCGGCTTGGCGCCCATAAGCCCTGCAATCGCCACAAACCCCACCAGACTGACCACCGCCAGCACCAGGGTGAAATTCAGGCTCCCGCCCTCGCCCTTGCGCAGCCGATTGAGCCGCGCCACCAGCCAGAACCAGGCCAGCGCCGCCACGGTGTAGAGGATGCTGGAACCCAAGATCCAGGTTTGCCCCAATGGCCAGCCGAGCAGGTGCACCAGCCACCAGCCGGTGAAGGGCATGCTCACCAGGCAAATGCCCATCAGCAGCCATACAAATGCCCAGGGGCGCTGCACGGTCGCAGCCGGGCCGGCGCTGCGTTTACGCCACGCCAATACCGCCAGGCCCAGGCCGCTGAGCAGCAGCAATACGGTGGCGGTGATGTGGATCACCTTGAGGGTGGTCAGCGTTTCCATGATCTCTATTCCTTATAGGCCGCTCAGTCAGCGTAGTCGCTCAACCGAGGAACAGCTGGTAAGCCGGGTTTTCGCTTTCATCCCAGTACGGGTAGCCGATTTGCGCCAAGGCCGCGGGAACCAGGTGACGCTCGTCCGCCGGTACCTGCAAGCCCGCCACCACTCGGCCGTCAGCCGCGCCGTGGTTGCGGTAGTGGAACATCGAGATGTTCCAGCGCCCGCCGAGTTTGTTGAGGAAGTTGAACAACGCCCCCGGCCGCTCCGGGAATTCGAAGCGAAACACCAACTCGTCGCTGACTCTGGCCGCATGCCCGCCGACCATATGGCGAATGTGCAACTTGGCCAGTTCGTTCTCAGTGAGGTCCAGCACCGGGAAACCCTGGCTGGTCAGGCTGGCCACCAAGGCGCTGCGCGGGTCGTTTTCCGGGTGGGTCTGCACGCCGACGAAGATGTGCGCTTCGCTGCCGGAGTGGTAGCGGTAATTGAATTCGGTGATCTGGCGCTTGCCCACCGCTTCGCAGAAGGCCTTGAAGCTGCCCGGCCGCTCGGGGATGGTCACCGCGATGATGGCTTCACGGCCTTCACCCAGTTCGGCGCGCTCGGCCACGTGGCGCAAACGGTCGAAGTTGACGTTGGCGCCCGAGTCGATGGCGACAAAGGCCTGGCCGCTGACGCCACGGGTCTCGACGTACTTTTTGATCCCGGCCACGCCCAGCGCGCCGGCCGGCTCGGTGATGGAGCGGGTGTCGTCGTAGATGTCCTTGATCGCCGCACAGATTTCATCGGTGCTGACGGTGATCACTTCATCCACGTAGTCTTTGCAAATGTCGAAGGTGTGCTGGCCGATCTGCGCCACCGCCACGCCGTCGGCGAAGATCCCCACAGTCGGCAATACCACGCGCTCGCCCGCCGCCATGGCGGCTTGCAGGCAGTTGGAGTCGTCCGGCTCCACGCCGATGACCTTGATCTCCGGGCGCAGGTATTTCACATACGCCGCAATCCCGGCGATCAGGCCACCGCCGCCCACCGGTACGAAAATCGCGTCCAGCGGCCCTGGGTGCTGGCGCAGGATTTCCATCGCCACGGTGCCCTGCCCGGCAATGGTGTGCGGATCATCATAGGGGTGGATATAGACGTAGCCTTTTTCGTCGACCAGCTTGAGCGAGTAGGCCAGGGCTTCCGGGAAGGAATCACCGTGCAACACCACTTTGCCGCCACGGGAGCGCACGCCTTCGACCTTGATCTCTGGGGTGGTCTTGGGCATCACGATGGTGGCTTTCACCCCCAGCACCTTGGCCGCCAGGGCCAGGCCCTGGGCATGGTTGCCGGCCGACGCGGTGACGACGCCGCGCGCACGTTCTTCGGCGCTGAGCTGGGTGAGCTTGTTGTAGGCGCCGCGAATCTTGAACGAGAACACCGGCTGCAAGTCTTCGCGCTTGAGCCAAATCTTGTTACCCAGCCGCTCGGAGAGCTGGCGGGCAGTCTGCAAGGGGGTTTCCACGGCGATGTCGTAAACGCGCGAGGTGAGGATTTTTTTGACGTAGTGTTCAAGCATCGGCAGGCATCTACTTCACGGGTTGGGCAGGGCCAAGGAGTCTAACCCAGCGTTTGGCCGGGCGACCACACGAATCCCGAGGTTTTGTTGGGTTATACTCGCCGCCCTCGTTAATTCCCCGCCCGTTCCGGAGCCCGCATGACCCAGGATCAACTCAAACAGGCAGTGGCCCAGGCCGCTGTCGATTTAATCCTTCCTAAACTCGACGACAAGAGCATCGTCGGTGTCGGCACCGGTTCCACCGCCAACTGCTTTATCGACGCACTGGCCCAGCACAAGGGCGCGTTCGACGGCGCCGTGGCCAGTTCCGAAGCCACCGCTGCCCGCCTCAAGGGCCATGGCATCCCGGTGTACGAGCTCAACACCGTGAGCGACCTGGAGTTCTACGTCGACGGCGCCGATGAAAGCGACGAGCACCTGAACCTGATCAAAGGCGGCGGCGCGGCCCTGACCCGCGAGAAGATCGTCGCGGCCGTGGCCAAGACCTTCATTTGCATCGCCGACGCGAGCAAGCTGGTGCCGGTGCTGGGCACATTCCCGTTGCCGGTGGAAGTCATCCCCATGGCCCGCAGCCACGTGGCCCGCGAGCTGGTGAAACTGGGCGGCGACCCGGTGTACCGCGAAGGCGTGTTGACCGACAACGGCAACATCATCCTCGACGTGTTCAATATGCAGATCACCAATCCGGTGGAACTCGAGACGCAGATCAACGCCATTGTGGGCGTGGTCACCAACGGCCTGTTCGCGGCGCGCCCGGCGGATGTATTGCTGCTGGGCACCCCGGAAGGCGTGAAAACCCTCAAAGCCTGACCCTGTGGGAGCCGGGCTTGCCCGCGATGCAGACGACTCGGTGTATCAATGGATACCGAGGCGATGCCATCGCAGGCAAGCCAGCTCCCACATGTGGTAGCGCTCGGCTTTAGAGCGATGTAACAAAAACGCTACTTTTCGCAGCACTCCTCGCCAAAACCGTGCGCTCTGTCACGGCATCCCCTGCCCCGCCTGGTATCCAATCGGATACAAATTACAGCCACGCGACCCACGCGTTTAACAATGCGCCAATTCGCAGCCGCCCATGGAATGAGGCGCGCATTGTGCAAAGGGTCTGGGCTTGAACGTCCCCCTCACCTCAAGGAAGACCTTGTGATAAAGCCTCTAGCCCTCGCCATCAGCGTTGCCGGTGCCCTGCTGTCCACGCATACCCAAGCCTACGATTACGGCCAGCACGCCAACACCACCCTGGAAAAACTGATCAACGATTACCCTGGCCGTTATCGCGGCACGGCCAATTTTGCCGGGGCCGCCGACTGGATGCAAAGCCAGATGGGTACGGCCTATAACATCAGCCGCCAAGACTTCACCTGGAACAACGGCAGCCGGGCTTCGCAAAACGTGGTGGCCTATGCCGCTGGCACCAAGCCCCAGTACGTGGTGATTGGCGCGCATTTCGATACGTACTTCGGCCGCCCGACCCTGCAAGGCCTGGATGACAACGGTTCCGGCGCCAGCGTGTTGACCGAGGTGGCGAAGAATCTCGGCGGCCTGTCACTGGAGAATGGCCTGCAAATCGTTGGCTTCGGCGCCGAAGAAGAAGGCCTGCGCGGCTCCCGGGCCTTTGTCGACTCACTCAGCGCCAGCCAGCGCGCCAATATGCTCGCGATGATCAACCTCGACAGCCTGATCACCGGCGACATGATGTATGCCCATGCCGGCCAGAACAGCACCGCCAACCCGGCCTTGGCCTCCTTGCGCGAGCACACCTTTCAGATCGCCAAGGAGTTGAACATCCCCTTGTTCAGCAACCCCGGCCTCGACCCGCAGTACCCGAAGGGCACGGGCTGCTGCAGCGATGGTGAGGCGTTCGAACCGCTGAATATCCCGATCCTTTATATAGAGGCTACCAACTGGGAGCTGGGCGACCTGGACGGCTACACCCAGACCGACAACCCGAAAATCCCCGGCGGCTCGACCTGGCACGACCCGAACGAAGACAACAAAGCCGTTTTGACCGATGCGTTCGGCCAGGCGCGCATCGACCAGCGCCTGCGTGACTATTCACGCCTGCTCAGCCGGCTGGTGCTGGAACTGACCAACGCCGACCTGATGGCCTCGACCGCTTCCGGCGGTGCGGTTGCGCGCAATATGCAGGACAACCTGCAGCGCCAGCATCAGGCCCTGGTACGCCTGCATGATCGCCGCTGGCTGACCCTGCAAGCGGCCAGCCGCGAGGTGGGCAGCTTTGATGGCGAGATCGGCGTGGATGGCGAATACAACCCGGACAGCGGCTTCGACAACGCCCCCAACCCCGAAGCCCGGCGCCTGGGCCTGCATGCCCTCGGCGACTACCAACTGACTTCAAGCCTGAATATCGGCGCCAGCCTCAGCTACCTCAATGGGCGCGACAAACTGGAGCATCGCGGCAAGCTCGACAGCGACACCTGGCAGGCAGCCGTCTATGCGCTGCTCAACGATGGCGGGCGAAGCTGGCTGGCCGGTGACCTGAGCGTGGGCCACACGCGCTTCGATTCCAAGCGCAACCTGGTCATCCAGGCCAATGGCGGGCCTATCCTGCTCAACCAGCAACTGACGGGCGACACCGATGCCCTGGCGTTGGGCGCACGGGTGCTGGGTGGCTATGACTTTGAGTTTGGCGCGATCAAGAGCGGGCCGTTCGCCGGCCTGGACTACAGCCATTACCGTATCGACAAGTTCCACGAAAAGCAGAACCTGCGCACGGCCTTGGAGTACCAAGAGCAGTCTTTCGACTCCCTGGAAGCCAGCCTCGGCTGGCGCGTGCGCGGCGCTGTTGCCCTGCCCTATGGCCTGAACCTGATGCCCTACGGCGACATCGCCTGGGTCAAGGAATTGGCCGATGGCCGCCTGGACGACCTGCAACTCAGCGCACGCGCCGATGGCCAGGCCCGCACCGCCAGGCTGGGCTCAGTGGACAAGAGCTTTGCTCGTGCACAACTCGGCAGCCAGCTGGCGATCACCCCACAGTTGGGGGTGTTTGCCGAGGTCAATGGTCGCCTGGGGCATGCCGAAGGCAGCCAGACCGGTTATTCGCTGGGTGTGCAATGGATGTTCTGATCAGGGTTTCTTGAACACGTAAAACAGGTTCGGCTCGCTGACCATATACAGCGTGCCGTCGTCATCCATGGCGATCCCTTCGGCCTGGGGCACGCGCTTGCTCAGGCCATGGCGCCCTTTAAGCAACGACAAACTGCTTAGAGGGCGACCATCAATATCGAGCTCCAGCACCAGAAACGACTCATCCGACAGCGCCAACAGATGGCCGCTGCGCTCGTCGTATTGCAGGCTCGACAGGTCGCGCACAAACAGCCCGGCATCGCGCTTGGGGTTGTTGATCACATGCACCGAATAGGTTTTTTCCGGTTTGAAATGGGGAAACCCATGCACCTCGTAGATCAGCATGGGGTCGCGTTCCTTGGCCACGAACAAGCGCTTGCCCACCGAATCGTAGGCCAACCCCTCAAAGCCCTTGTTGCCGCCAACGTGCACGCCCAGGGTCATTTGCTCTGCATCGGCAGCATCTAGGAACTTGGTATCGTCATCCACATGCACCTTGATCAAGCGCTGCTGGCGCTCATCGCTGATGACGTAGATGTTGTCGCTGATAAATTCAACCGCCTCGGCATCGCCAAAGCCCACCAGGGGAATGCGCCGCAGGATCTTGCCCTCCAGGGACAACTCGACCAGTTCGGCGTTTTTATTGGTGACGGTAAACAGGCTCTTGCGCACCGGGTCGTAGGTCAGGGCCGAGACATCATCGTCGAGCCCTTCGATCACCTGGCCTTCGAGGGTGACGCGGTAATCCGCCAAGCCAATGGCACGCTCATCAGCCGGCTGGTACCACACCCGCCAGTTGAACCAGGCACGTTCGAACAGACGGAACTGCTGTGCCACCAGCCCGGCAGCGACCAGGGCGAGCAACAGCAGGATAAAAACAGCAGGTTTGGGGCGGGCAAATCGACGCATCGGGGCGGGCTCAGAGAAAAAACTGGCGAATAGATATCAAGGTCGCCTGAATTTAAACTTAAACGCACCGGACTGTCTGGCGAATGCCGTTTATAAAGAAAAGTCTGACGTAATTCGTCGATTACTTCTGTTTTTCAAAACGATAGAACAGGTTTGGCTCACTGACCATGTACAGATTGCCGCTCTCGTCCAGGGTCACGCCTTCGGCGCGTGGGATCGTATCTTTGAGGCCATTGAAGCCGCCCAGCAAGGTCATGAAGCTGACTTGCTCACCCTTTTCATCCAGTTCCAAGAGCAGGTGGGAGTCGGCCGACAGCACCAGCAAATGCCCGGTACGTGGGTCGATGGACAGGGCCGACAGGTTGCGCACATCCAGTTCGGTGCTGGCCAGTTTTTGCTTGTCGCCGGTCAGCGTGTTGCCATCGCTTTTCCAGGTGAACAACGCCGGCGGGCGCTCTTCGCCCAACACAAGTTGCTGGTTGCGCTTGTCCCAGGTGACGCCTTCAAAGGCTTTGTTCTGGTCTTTGGACGGGCCCAGGTCATGGCTGGGGAAATCGGCCTTGTTCAGCGCGGTGGTGCTGGCGTCCACCTTGACCACGGTGAGGCTGTGATCGCGTTCATCGACCACCGCCATCAAGCCGTTTTCCATCACCGTCACGCCTTCCGGGTTGTTCCAGCCGTTGAGCGGCATCTTGCGCAACACATCGCCTTGCAGGCTCAGTTCGACCAGGAAGGGGTTCTTGCCCATCACTGAAAACAGGGTTTTGGTCTGCGGGTTATAGGACAGGTCTGATGCCTCGTCCTTCTCCATACCGGGCAGCAACTTGGCGTCGATCACCGCGTGATAGTCCGGCAGCCACACACTTTCCCGGCGTTCGGCCGAACTCTCGAAACGCTCCAGCACCCACAGCACACCGCGATCGTCCCAGTGCATGGCCCAGGCGACGCCATACAAAATGGCACCCGCCAAAAATACCCAGGAATACCAGCGCATGGACAAGCGAGAGCGGAGCGAGGTTTTCGAAGTGGGCAGAGGCACGGCCATTGAGCGCTTTTCCGGAAAAGTCAGCTGTAGGGGATAGCACAGGATTCAAGGATCTGCGCGCAAGAGCAGGGAATTATCCGGATGGCGTGTGAAAAAAATGCAAAACGCCGGATTCTGCAGATGTGCACAAACAACTGTGGGAGCGGGCTTGCCCGCGATTGAGGGCGTTCAGTCAACTATTCAGTGACTGTCACACCGCCATCGCGGGCAAGCCCGCTCCCACAGTTTGATCTCTGTTTGGCAGTGATTTAGCGCACGACGCTTTCGAAGCGGTTCACACCTGCCAGCTCCAACACCACTTCATCGCCCACATTCAACGGGCCTACACCCGCCGGGGTGCCGGTCAGGATCACGTCACCCGCTTGCAGGGAGAAGCAACCCGCCATGTACTGGATCATCGGCACAATCGGGTTGAGCATCTGCGCGCTGTTGCCGTCCTGGCGCACTTCGCCGTTGATGCTCAGGCGAATGCCGATATCGGTCACGTCCGCAAAGGTACTGCTGACCACGAAGGGGGCAATCACCGCCGCGCCATCGAACGACTTGGCGATTTCCCACGGCAAGCCCTTGGCTTTGAGCTCGGCCTGTTTGTCGCGCAGGGTCAGGTCCAGGGCCGGGGCGAAGCCGGAGATGGCGTCCAGCACTTCTTCCCGGCTCGGCTTGGCGGACAAGGGCTTGCCGATCAACACGGCGATTTCCGCTTCGTAGTGCACCGAACCGCGTTCGGTCGGTATGGCAAAACCGCCTTCCAACGGCACCACGCAGCTGCCCGGCTTGATGAACAGCAGCGGCTCGGTAGGCACCGGGTTGTCCAGTTCCTTGGCGTGTTCGGCGTAGTTACGCCCGATGCACACCACTTTACCCACCGGGAAGTGGATATTGGTGCCGTCGACATACTTGTGCTGGTAGCTCATGGAACGACTCCTTCAGGTGCGGTTAAACAGCGAAGATCTTGCCGGGGTTCATGATCCCGTTAGGGTCGAACACGGCTTTGACGGCTTTCATGTATTCGATTTCAACCGGTGAACGGCTGTAGGTCAGGTAATCGCGCTTGGTCATGCCCACCCCGTGCTCGGCGGAGATCGAGCCGTTGTACTTGGCGACAGTCTCGAACACCCACTTGTTCACAGTGGCGCACTTGGCAAAGAACTCGTCTTTGCTCAGGTTTTCCGGCTTGAGGATGTTCAGGTGCAGGTTGCCGTCACCGATATGGCCGAACCAGACGATTTCGAAATCCGGGTAGTGTTCACCGACGATCGCGTCAATTTCGCTCAGGAAGGCCGGCACTTTCGAAACGGTCACCGAGATGTCGTTCTTATACGGCGTCCAGTGGGAAATGGTTTCGGAGATGTACTCGCGCAGCTTCCACAGGTTGTGCAGTTGGGTTTCGCTCTGGCTCATCACGCCATCCAGCACCCAGCCCTGTTCCACGCAATGCTCGAAGGTTTCCAGGGCGTGGTTGGCGACTTCTTCGGTGGTGGCTTCGAATTCCAGCAACGCGTAGAACGGGCACTCGGTTTCGAACGGTGCCGGCACGTCGCCACGGCCGAGGACTTTGGCCAGGGCCTTGTCGGAAAAGAACTCGAAGGCGGTCAGGTCCAGCTTGCTCTGGAAGGCGTGCAGCACCGGCATGATCGAATCGAAATCAGTCGTGCCGAGCACCATGGCCGTGAGGTTCTTTGGCGCACGGTCCAGGCGCATGGTGGCTTCGACCACAAAGCCCAGGGTGCCCTCGGCGCCGATAAACAGCTGGCGCATGTCGTAGCCGGTGGCGTTCTTGATCAGGTCGCGGTTCAGCTCCAGCACATCGCCTTTACCGGTGACGACTTTCATGCCGGCCACCCAGTTGCGGGTCATACCGTAGCGAATCACCTTGATCCCGCCGGCGTTGGTGCCGATATTGCCGCCAATCTGACTGGAACCGGACGAGGCGAAGTCCACCGGGTAATACAGGCCGTTTTCTTCAGCGACGTTCTGCAACTGCTTGGTGACCACACCCGGCTGGCACACGGCGGTGCGGTCGGTGAGGTTCACGTCGAGGATCTGGTTCATATAGTCGAACGACACCACCACTTCGCCATTGGCGGCCACGGCAGCCGCCGACAAGCCGGTGCGCCCACCCGATGGCACCAGCGCCACCTTGTGTTCATTGGCCCAGCGTACGATGGCCTGCACCTGCTCGGTGGTCTTGGGGAACACGATGGCGGTGGGCGCGGGTGCGAAGTGCTTGGTCCAATCCTTGCCGTAAGCCTCCAGGGAGTCGGCGTCGGTCAGCACTTTGCCGGGCTCAACCAGGGTCTTTAGCTCATCAATCAGGGCAGGATGGGTCATCGACAGAACTCTCGAACAATTCATGGTCATCCTGAGAACGCTTCACGTCGCAGGAATAGGTGTTTAGCGGGGTGCGTATGCTAGCATACCGCCCCCGCAGGACAGACCCAAAGGGCGTTTCTGCGGTGACGGCTTTCCTGCCGTCCGGGTCAGCTTAAGCGATCCGATTCCCTGCCATTTTTCTCCGGGATACAGGTTTACGCAGATGAGCAAGACTTCTCTCGATAAGAGCAAGATCAAGTTCCTTCTTCTGGAAGGCGTCCACCCATCGGCTGTCGACGTTCTGAAAGCCGCCGGGTACACCAGCATTGAGTACATCACCAGTTCTCTGCCGGAAGCCCAGCTCAAGGAAAAGATCGCCGACGCGCACTTTATCGGCATTCGCTCCCGCACTCAGCTGACCGAAGAGATCTTCGACCACGCCAAGAAGCTCGTGGCTGTCGGCTGTTTCTGCATCGGCACCAACCAGGTCGACCTCAATGCAGCGCGCGAGCGCGGCATCGCGGTGTTCAACGCACCGTACTCCAACACCCGCTCCGTTGCGGAACTGGTGCTGGCCGAGGCCATCCTGCTGCTGCGCGGTATCCCTGAGAAGAACGCTTCCTGCCACCGTGGCGGCTGGATCAAGAGCGCGGCCAACTCCTTCGAAATCCGCGGCAAGAAGCTGGGTATCGTCGGCTACGGCTCGATCGGCACGCAATTGTCGGTATTGGCTGAAGGCCTGGGCATGCAGGTGTTCTTCTACGACACCCTGACCAAGCTGCCATTGGGCAACGCCACCCAAGTAGCCAGCCTGACCGAGCTGCTGGGCATGTCCGACATCGTCACTCTGCACGTTCCGGAAACGGCCGAGACTCAGTGGATGATCGGCGAGAAGGAAATCCGCGCCATCAAGAAAGGCGGGATCCTGATCAACGCCGCTCGCGGCACCGTGGTCGAGCTGGACGCCCTGGCCGACGCGATCAAGGACAAGCACCTGATCGGCGCTGCCATCGACGTGTTCCCGGTGGAGCCGCGCTCCAACGATGACATCTTCGAAAGCCCGCTGCGTGGCCTGGACAACGTGATCCTGACCCCGCACATCGGCGGCTCCACCGCTGAAGCCCAAGCCAACATCGGCCTGGAAGTTTCGGAAAAACTGGTCAAGTACAGCGACAACGGTACCTCGGTATCGTCGGTCAACTTCCCGGAAGTGGCCCTGCCGGCTCACCCGGGCAAGCACCGTCTGCTGCACATCCACCAGAACATTCCGGGCGTGATGATGGAGATCAACAAGGTCTTCGCGGAAAACGGCATCAACATCTCCGGTCAGTTCCTGCAGACCAACGAGAAGGTCGGCTACGTGGTGATCGACGTCGACGCCGAGTATTCGGACCTGGCGCAAGAGAAGCTGCAGCACATCAACGGCACTATTCGTAGCCGCGTGCTTTTCTAAACCCTCGATGTAGGAGCGGGCTTGCCCGCGAAGATCGTCAACGATAACGCGGGGAACCTGACTCCCCGCGCCGCTCTCTGGTTTTTCGCGAGCAAGCTCGCTCCTACCAATAAAAAACGGGAGCCCTGCAAAGGGCTCCCGTTTTTTATTTGACGTTAACGGTGATCACTTTCGATGCAACAGTGGGTTCGAACTGGCGATGTACGTTGTCGCCGGCCACCAGTTGCAGGGTGTGCTTGCCCGGCGTCAGGGTCAGCTCGGTTTCGGTTTGCGCCTTGCCAAAGTGAATCGAGGTGGCGGTGGCCGGGATTGCCTCGTTGGCATTGAGCGCCCCCACTTCCTGGTCCACCAGCAGGTGGTGGTGACCGGCGTTAGGCACTTGCTTGTCGATCGGCTCCAGGTCCAGCTTCTTGACGCCGAATTTGACGGTGAAGGTTTTATCGACGGTGGCACCATCTTTCGGCGAGACGATAAACACTTCGGCACCTTCAGGTGCAGGCGTACGAGGAAGGTCTGCGGCGCTGGCCAACAGTGAGGTACCCAGCAAAAGGCTGGCAATGGTTGCACGGGACAATAGGGCTTTCATTCGCTTCTCCAGTTTTTCGGTGAAATCTGTAGGGTTATGACAACTTCGCGATAAATTGCGGTCCAAGGCACCCGATACCATAGCAAAACGATGCTCAATGGCGCCTCGCCTGTATGAATTCTTTAGGAGTGACCATGCGCTTTTCGCCTGGCCTGTTGCTGTTGCTTGCTCTTCTGAGCCCCTTGGCCCATGCCGAACTGATTGACGACGTCAACGATCGCGGTGAACTGCGCATCGCCCTGGAAGCCAACACCCCGCCGTACAATTTCAAAGAGGGCGATAGACTCGCCGGCTTTGAAGTAGAACTGGGTGAACTGCTGGCCCAGGAAATGGAGGTGCGCTCCTCGTTTATCACCACCGATAACGCCGACCTGCTATCCGGCGTGGAAACCGGTAAGTACGACGTGGCCATTAACCATATGGCTATGACTGCCGAGCTTGAGGATCGTTTCGATTTCAGTGAGGCTTATCACCAGAAGCCGGAATTGGCGATCCCGTTTCAGAAGGGCAACCCGGCGTTCAAAAGCAGTTTGAACGGGGCGTTGAAGCGGGTTAAGGACGATGGCCGGTTGAAGGCGCTGACAAAGAAGTGGTTTGAGATGTAGTAAATGTGGGAGCTGGCTTGCCTGCGATAGCGGTGTATCGGCACCTGATGTGTAACTGACAGACCGCTATCGCAGGCAAGCCAGCTCCCACATTTGATCTGTTTAAGCTTCTTAAAGCTGCGTGAGAGCCATCGCTGCCTCAGGCAACTGCAGCTCACTGAACACCTGCACACCATGGCGCTTGAGCAGTGCCACGGTGACGCCTTCGCCACTGACCTTCACCCCACTGAAGGTGCCGTCATAGGTCAACAGATTGCCGCAGGACGGGCTGTTGGCCTTGAGAATGGCGATGCGGATGTGATGGCGTTGCACCAGCGCCAAGGCTTGGCGGGCACCGTCGAGAAAGGCGCTGGTGAAGTCTTCGCCCTCGGCGGTCAGCACCTGGGCGCGGCCTTCCCACACGTCGATGCCCTGCCCGCCGGGGATTTCGGCCGACGGGCGCGGTGTGGGCAAGCCGCCCGCCACTTCCGGGCAGATGGCAACCACGCGGCCTTCAGCTTGCCACGCCGCCAGTTGGTCGAATGGGCCGCTGGCCCCGCCGTCATAGCGCACCTTGTGCCCGAGCAGGCAACGGCTGACCAGAATCTTTTCCATGCTCAAAACGGCTCGTTGCCCCGCCGGCGAAACCAGCCCGTCAGGGACAGGCGTTCGCGCGTAGCGGGCAGGACTTCGTGGGGCACCTCGCCCGACAGGAATACCACCAGGCAACCCCCGGTGGGCACCACGTCGTATTCGACACCGCCCTTGAGGTACATGCGCAGTTGGCCGCCGTGCTCGGGCAGCCAGGCGTCGTTCAAGTAGATCACCGCCGAGACCATGCGCCGGTCGTCATCGCGGAAACGGTCCACATGCTTGAGGTAAAACGCCCCTGGCGGGTACATCGCGAAGTGGCTTTCGAAATCTTCCAGGCCCAGGAACAGGCTGCGATTCATCGCCAGGCGCAGGCCGTCCATCACGCCCATGTAGGTGTCGCAGATAGGCGCGTCACCCTCCTCCAGCCACTGGATATGGTCACCGCGAATGCCTTCGCGAATCTCCTGGGCTGGTCCACGGCCGACGGCCGCGGGTGCCAGTTCACCCTGCGCCGCACGTTTACGGCACTCAGCCGCCAGCTCCAGGGTCAGAGCCTGGGGCAGGAAGCCATTTTGCTGCGACCAGCCTTTTTCGGCCAGGTCGTCGACGATGCGTTGCAGCAGCGGGTGATCGAGGGGTATTTGCATGGCGCGCATAGTATCCATACGCCTGTAAATCCGACAGCGCCGTTGAGCGTCTGAATACACTTTAGTCAGGTGACTGATAGGACTTCTCGACAAATCCTACGCCCGACACGGACAATAGTGGCCGACTGACAGGAGTCCTTATGCGTCGTTTGTTTTTTTCTGTGTTGATGTTCTGCGTTTTGCCCGCTTGGGCAGACGGCCATGACCAGTTGTACAAGGTCGCCGGCTGGGCCGAACAACGTGCGCACTTCAATGACGCCCTCAGTGCCGCCCAGCAGCGCTACCGCAATAGCCTGCCGCCAGTGGTGTACCAGGCGCTGGTGGACAACAGCAATAAACGCTTTGCCGCCCAGGCCATGGACCAGCGTGCCGAGGCGCAACTGCGCAAGCACTTGCCCGACCCGAAACCTGCCCTGGCGTTTTTCCAATCGCCTCTGGGCCGCAAGATCGTCGCCGCCGAGTTGCTTGCCACGCGCCGCGACCAACTGGCAAAGAACGCCCAGGGCCTGCCCAAACTCGAAGCCGATGCCACCCGCAGCCTGATCATCGGCCACCTGGCCCAGGCCCTGCCTGCCCGCGAGGCCGGTGCCGAGGTCAGCCTGGCGATTGCGGGTGTGGCGGCCGACAGCTTGAGCCAGATGATCCCCGGCCTGCTCGGCGGCGGTCAGGCGCAAGGCATGTTGAATGGCCAGCGCGAGCGGCTGATGCAGCAGATCGACAAGGATTTGAACAACACCTTGCTGTATGTGTACCGGGATTTGTCCGACCCGGAGCTGGAAGAGTTCGCCACCTTTGCCGAGTCGCCGGAGGGTAAGGCGTATTACCAGGCTGCCCTGGCGGCCATTCGCGCAGGGCTGGCCGTTGGCCAAAGCACCTCAAGCCTGGCTCAGTAAACCATGTGGCTTGCCTGCGATTGCGGTATGTCAGTTACACCGCTATCGCAGGCAAGCCAGCTCCCACATTTGGATTGCGTTATTTCAGGTGGCGGGTGAGAAAACTGAAGTACTCATCGCGAATCTGCGAAATTTCATTGGCCAAGTGATGCCGACCCCGCTTGAGCATCAACACCTCAGGCTGGTCGAACTTACCCCGCAACACCTGCAAATTGTGCTGCCAGTCCACCGTCATATCTTCCTCACCCTGCACGATCACCGGGCGCCGGGTGCTGCGCGGTGCGGCTTCGATGCGTTTGATCCAGCGCGCCAGCGACCCCACCCAGGCGGTAGGCAGTTGGCGAGGCTGTAGCGGGTCGGCTTCCAGGAACGGCTTGAACGCCGGGTCGTTGGAGTTATCGCTGAAACGCCGGGCGATGCCTTTGACGAACGGGCGCAGCAGGTAATAGCTGACCTGCGACCAACCCCAGGCACGCGGCCGCACCAACGGCGACAGCAGGAAGGTCTTGCCCTGGGCCGGGCTTTGCGCGCCGTGGTTGAGCAGGTGGTCTACCACAATGGCGCCGCCGGTGCTTTGCCCGAACAGGTGCCAGGGTTGCGGCAATTGCAAAGCCTTGGCCTCGACGAACAACGCCTGCACCACGCTCTGGTACACCGCAAAGTCATCGATGCTGGCGCGTGCGCCGCTGGACAAGCCATGGCCCGGCAGGTCGCAGGCGATCACCACGAAGCCCTGGTCCAACGCCCAATCCACCACATGGCGATACAGCCCCATGTGATCGTAGAAACCGTGGAACAGGAACATGGTCGCCACCGGTGCCGGCGGCCACCAGACCTGGGCCACCACCTCAAACCCATCCACCTCAAAACGCCCCAGGCGGCTCACCGCCGGCACCTGGCGTGCGGCCAGGTCGAGCCCGTAGAAACGCTGGTAAACCCTCGCCTCGGCTGACAGCGGCTGCGCATCCAGCAGCGGGCGCAAGCTTTCGCGCAAATGATCAGGGTCAAAGGTGACGGGCATAAAAGCTTCCAGACTTGCGGTGAAGATGAATATCGAGCTGCGATATTCATCTGTCAGGACAAGCATGGCAAGCTACGCGACCTGTGAGGATACATCCAATGCGACCGCCGTACCGTAACGCCCTGTTCGCCAGCCTGATCCTGGTTATCTGCGCGGGCGTGCTGTGGGCGGCCTATGACTGGTTCCAGGGCCGCTACCTGCGCGCCTTCAGCGAACACACCGCGGTATTTTCCGGCGATGCGCTGCAACTGCCCGCCGCCCTCAGCGGCCCTGGCCCGATTCGTCTGGTGCACTTCTGGGACCCGGCCTGCCCGTGCAATGTCGGTAACCAGCAACACCTGGGCGAGTTGATCGAGCAGTACGCGCCCCAGGGGGTGGAGTTCTATGCCCTGCAAAAACCCGGCAGTCACGGCCAGTTGCCCGAAAACCTGCGCCACCTGAAAGTCCTTGATGCCCTGCCCGGCGCCGACCAGATCCCCGCCAGCCCGGCCGTGGGCATTTGGGATCGCACCGGCAAGCTGGCGTATTTCGGCCCCTACAGCGAAGGTCTGACCTGCAACGCCAGCAACAGTTTTATCGAGCCAATTCTCAAGGCCCTTGGAACCGGACGCGAAGTGAATGCCACTCACACCCTCGCGGTAGGCTGCTATTGTTCGTGGCCTAAGGATCTGTAGTCCGTCCACTCTCGTAAGGAATGTTCATGAAGCGCGCCCTGCAGGTTTTTGCGGTGCTGATTGTGCTGGTCGCCCTGGGCGCCGGTTGGTACGTCTACAGCAAACAACCCACGCGCCAGGGCACGGTGACGCTGGCGCACCTGCAAGGCTCGGTCACGGTGCGCTACGACGACCGTGGCGTACCGCATATCCGCGCCGAAAACGAAGCCGACCTGTACCGCGCCCTGGGCTATGTGCATGCCCAGGACCGCCTGTTCCAGATGGAAATCATGCGGCGCCTGGCTCGTGGCGAACTGGCCGAGGTGCTGGGCCCCAAGCTGCTGGAAACCGATAAGCTGTTTCGCAGCCTGCGCATTCGCGAGCGTGCCTTAAGCTATGTGGAGCACATGGACCCAGATTCAGCCTCGTTCAAGGCCCTGCAAGCCTACCTGGACGGGATCAACCAATATCAGGACAGCCACGCCAGCCCCATGGAGTTCGATGTATTGGGCATCACCAAGCGCCCATTTACCGCCGAAGACAGCATCAGCGTCGCCGGCTACATGGCCTACAGCTTTGCCGCAGCCTTTCGCACCGAGCCGGTGCTGACCTATGTGCGCGACCGGCTGGGCAGCGACTACTTGAAGGTCTTCGATCTCGACTGGCAACCCAAGGGCGCCCTCAACCTGGCGGCCAGCGATTGGCAGACCCTTGGCGCTATCGCCGCCCTGAGCGAACAAGCCCTGGCCGACAACGGCCTGCCGCAGTTCGAAGGCAGCAATGCCTGGGCCGTCAGCGGCAGCCGTACCCAAAGCGGCAAGCCGTTGCTGGCGGGTGATCCGCATATCCGTTTTTCGGTGCCTTCGGTCTGGTACGAGGCGCAGTTGTCAGCGCCAGGCTTCGAGCTATACGGCTACCACAACGCGCTGATACCGGCGGCGTTCCTGGGGCACAACCAGGACTTCGGCTGGAGCCTGACCATGTTCCAGAACGACGACCTCGACCTGGTCGCCGAGAAGGTCAACCCAGACAACCCCAACCAGGTCTGGTATCACGGCCAATGGGTAGACATGAGCAGCAGCGAGCAGCAGATCCAGGTCAAGGGCCAGGCCCCGGTGACCCTCACCCTGCGCCGCTCGCCCCACGGCCCGATCATCAACGACGTGCTCGGTGAGAACGCCGGCAGCACACCGATTGCCATGTGGTGGGCGTTCCTCGACAGCGAAAACCCGATCCTCGACGGTTTCTATCAGCTCAACCGTGCCGATACCCTGGCCAAGGCGCGTGCCGCGGCCGCGAAGGTCTCGGCGCCGGGCCTGAACATCGTGTGGGCCAATGCCAAAGGCGATATCGGCTGGTGGGCGGCGGCGCAGTTGCCGATCCGCCCGGCTGGCGTCAACCCGGCGTTCGTCCTCGACGGCAGTACTGCCCAGGCCGACAAGCTGGGTTTCTACCCCTTCAATGCCAACCCCCAGGAAGAAAACCCACCGCGCGGCTACGTAGTGTCCGCCAATGCCCAGCCGGCATCGCCCACCGGCATGCCGATCCCCGGCTATTACAACCTGGCTGACCGTGGCCAGCAGTTGAACGCGCAGTTGAGCGACACAAGCGTTAAGTGGGATGTGACGAACAGCCAGGCCCTGCAACTGGGCACCACCACCGCCTACGGCCCGCGCCTGCTGGCGCCGCTGTTGCCGGTGCTGCGCGAGGTGGTCAAGGACCCGGCGCAACTCAAATTGGTGGAACAGCTTGCCAGCTGGAAAGGTGATTACCCGCTGGACTCCACCAGTGCCACGCTGTTCAACCAGTTGCTGTTCAACCTCAGCGACGCGACCTTTCATCCCAAACTCGGCGATGCCTTGTTCAAGACCTTGCTCGGCACCCGCGTGATCGACGCCGCATTGCCCCGCCTGGCCGCATCGGCAGACTCGCCCTGGTGGAACGGCAACCGCGCCGATACCGTCAAGCTCGCCTGGGACAACAGCCTGGCCCACCTCAAGGCGACGTTCGGCGATGACCCGGCGCAGTGGCAGTGGGGCAAGGCGCACACCTTGACCCACGGCCACCCGCTGGGTCTGCAAAAGCCGCTGGATAAAATTTTCAACGTCGGCCCGTTCCCGGCGCCGGGCAGCCACGAAGTACCAAACAACCAGACCGCCCCGATTGGCCCGGCGCCATGGCCGGTAACCTACGGCCCGTCGACACGACGCCTGATCGACTTCGCCGACCCGGCCCACGCCCTCACCATCAACCCGGTGGGGCAAAGCGGTGTGCCCTTTGATACGCACTATGGCGACCAGGCGCAGAGCTATATCGAGGGCAGGTATGAGCAGGCGCACTTCAGTGACGAGGAAGTGACGGCCAATACCCGCGGCACCTTGAAACTGCTGCCCGCCCGATAACGACTGACCTTGCCTGTAGGAGCGAGCTTGCTCGCGAAAAACGTCAACGATAACGCGTGCTTCCTGAATAAACGCGGCGCCTGTGAGTTTTTCGCGAGCAAGCTCGCTCCTACAGGCATTAGCGGCTAGCCTGCTCGCATGCGCCCTGGTGCTTGGCCGTAGGTGTCCTTGAATTTCTTGCTGAACGCCGCCTGGGACTGATAACCCACCTGGGCGGCGATGTCGATCAGGCTCAGGCGTGACTGGCGCAGCAGGTTGAACGCCCTCTCCATGCGCAATTGGGTGAGCAACACCCAGGGCGATACGCCTGCCACTTTGACGAACGCACGCATAAAGGTGGCGCGGGACATGCTGGCCGCCAACGCCAGGCTGTCGATAGTCCACTCATGCCCAGGTTCGGCCAGCATGGCTTGCCAGGCCTTGCTCAAGCGCTTGTCAGCGAGCAAGGCAAAGGTACCCGCCACCGGCGCCTGGTCGCTCAGCCAACTGCGCAGGATCAAGGTGAACAGGGCCGACGACAGCGCATTGATAAACGAACGGGCACCCAACTGCTGCCCGTCCGCTTCACTGCGCAGCAATGCAATCAACGCCGCCAATTGCCCATCGCCCTGCCACTGGCGACTGGACACCACCAGGTAGTCCGGCAACGCATCGAACAACAGCGACTGGCGATTGTAGTGAAAGCTGCCACACAGCATATCCACATCCGGCTGTTCGCCGCCCAGACGGTGCACGGTCAGCGCCCCACCTTCAATAACGCGAGGCTGCATCGGGCGGATGCGCGCGCCCTGGCTGCGCAGCAAGTGGGTACCGCCACCGGGCATCAGCAGGATATCGCCCTCCTCCAACGTTACACACTGCCCGCCAGACAACTCGGCGCGGCAGGTGCCGCTGAGCACGATGTGATAAGGCGCCACGCCGAGGTTTTCCGGCGCGTGGTCCAACGCCCAGTCCCCTTGGAACTGGCAACGCAAATCCAGGCTGCCGCGCAGGTTGGCCAGCGCGATAAGGGTGTCGATGGCATTCATTTGCGAGTATCGGTCAAAAAGATGAGCGGATTGAACAATAGCCCCAGCCCTGAACGGCACAGACTGGCTTCACACCCAACCTGTTCAGGAGTTACTGCAATGTTCAATAACTGGTCCGACTTGCTGCCTACCGTAAAGAAAGCCTTTGGCTCACTGGGCAAGAGCAACCCGAAGATGGTCAAAGCCTACATGGCGCTGGGGGAAGCTGCCGAGGAAAACAATGTACTCGACGCCAAGACCCGTGAACTGATTTCCATCGCCGTGGCGATCACCACCCGCTGCGACGGTTGCATCGGCGTACATGCCGATGCCGCCATCAAGGCCGGGGCAACCCGCGAAGAAGTAGCGGCCACGCTGGCCACCGCGATCTCGCTGAATGCAGGCGCGGCCTACATCTACTCGTTGCGCGCCCTTGAAGCCTACGACACGCTCAAACCGGCGCCGCAAAGTTAAGCCTGAACTGTTGCGGCGTGACGCCCAGCCGGCGGTTGAACACACTGCGCATGTGCTGGGCGTCGCGAAAGCCGCATTGATAGGCCACGGTTTTAAGCGGTGCGTGGCTGCTTTCAAGCATCACCCGCGCCGCATCCACACGCGCCCTCTCGACAAATTCCGCTGGCGTAATCCGCGCCTCACGGGCAAACACCCGGGAAAAATTGCGCGCACTCATATTGGCCGCCTTGGCCAGGTCGGCAATGGTGAGGTCTCCCGTCAGGTTGGCCAACACGTACAGCTGCACCAGCGCCACCGCCGAGGTGGTTTCGGCATGGGGCGTGAGGAACGGGCTGAACTGCGATTGCCCGCCCGAGCGCTGGGTGAACACCACCAGGCGCTTGGCCACGCTCAGGGCGACTTCCGGGCCGTGATCCTGGGCCACCAGGTACAACGACAGGTCGATACCTGCCGTAACCCCGGCGGAGGTGTAGAGCTTGCCGTCCTGCACATAGAGGCGGTCGGCTTCGACCTGGGCCGAGGGGCACAGGCGCGCCAGGCTGGCGGCATCGTTCCAATGGGTAGTGACGGTCTTGCCGTCCAGCAGGCCCGCGCGAGCCAGCATGAAGGCGCCGTTGCAGATCGAGCCGAAGCGCTGCGCCTTCGCGGCGGCAGTGCGCAGCCAGGCGTCAAACTCGGGGCCGAAATCTTCGAAGGGTAACTGCGGGCCACCAGCGACCAGCAGCAGGTCATAGGGTTGCCGAGCTTCGCTGTAGTGCTTGTGCGCCTGCAATGACAAACCGTTGGAGGCCGCCATGGCGCCGTGGCCGAAGCCGACTACCTCCAGCCGATAGTGATCCTCGGGCGCCAGGAAGCGGTTGGCCTCGCAGAACACATCCATCGGCCCGGTCACGTCCAGCGACTGGACACCGGGGAAGATCAGGATGGCGACGGTTTTGCCCATGGTCACAAACACCTTTTCCAACTGAATAAACACCAACCCCTGTGGGAGCTGGCTTGCCTGCGATGCAGACGCCTCGGTACCTCAGGTACACCGAGGTGATGCTATCGCAGGCAAGCCAGCTCCCACAGGGGATCGCCTATAGGCTTGGCGCGATGTGGCGGCACATTGGCCGGGATCGCCTCCCTGTGGCGATAGCCGCTTAAGGGTCTTGGGACCAGACTGGAATCTTTCCAGAGGAGATCCACCATGAGCACCACCATAGCCGGTATCCAGATTCCTGACAGCGCCCTGGCCAGGGCCACCACCGAATACATCCGTGACGTCGAGTCCGACCTGCTCTACCACCATTCGCGCCGGGTCTTCCTGTTCGGCGCCTTGAGCGGTGAGCGCAAGCAGTTGGCCTACAACCCGGAGTTGCTCTACGTCGGCGCAATGTTCCATGACCTGGGCCTGGTGGAAGGCCACCGCAGTGACGACGAGCGTTTCGAAGTGGACGGCGCCAACGCCGCCGCCGCGTTCCTCAAGCCTTATGGGTTGAGCGATGACGATATCGAACAAGTGTGGCTGTCCATTGCCCTGCACACCACGCCGGGCGTGCCGAAACACCTGCGCCCCACGGTGGCGCTGGTGACAGCTGGTGTGGAGATGGACGTACTGGGCATGGACTACTCCGCCTTCAGCAGCGTGCAGCGCGAAGCGGTGGTGCATGCGCATCCACGGGGTGAAGGGTTCAAGGAATGCATTATCTGCGCGTTCGCCGACGGCTTGCGCCATCGCCCGCAGACCACGTTTGGCAATGTTAAGACCGATGTGCTGGCGGACCAGGAGCCTGGGTTCAAGCCGATGAATTTTGTGCAGGTGATCCGCACGTCGCCGTGGGCCGCCTAATCAGCCTGAAATGCAATCAAATGTGGGAGCTGGCTTGCCTGCGATGGCGGTGGGTCAGCACCTTATCAGTGACTGATACACCGCCATCGCAGGCAAGCCAGCTCCCACATTTTCACCCTGTTCCGGCAGTTAGACCGGTGCAGGCGCCCGGCGCTTGTCCGGCTGTTGCCAGCCATCCGCCGCAGCTTCTTCAATCGCTTGCTGGATGGCCTTCTTGCGATGCTCTTCGGCCCGACGGCTGAAGAACCACACCAGGAAGGTCACCAGCGACACCGCCAACAGAATCAAGCTCGCCACGGCGTTGATCTCGGGTTTAACCCCAAGGCGCACCGCCGAGAACACTTCCATCGGCAAGGTGGTGGAACCTGGGCCCGACACGAAGCTGGCCAGTACCAGGTCGTCCAGGGACAGCGCGAACGACATCATCCCGCCCGCCGCCAGCGACGGCGCGATCATCGGGATGGTGATCAGGAAGAACACCTTCCACGGCCGTGCGCCCAAGTCCATCGCTGCTTCTTCAATCGACAGGTCCAGCTCACGCAAACGCGCCGACACCACCACCGCCACATACGCCGCACAGAAGGTGGTGTGGGCGATCCAGATGGTGACGATGCCGCGCTCCTGGGGCCAGCCGATCATCTGCGCCATGGCCACGAACAGCAGCAACAGCGACAGACCGGTGATCACTTCCGGCATCACCAACGGCGCCGTCACCAGGCCACCGAACAGCGTGCGGCCCTTGAACTGGCTGATGCGCGTCAGCACGAAGGCTGCCAGGGTACCCAACGCCACCGCCGCCACCGCCGTATAACAGGCGATTTCCAGGGAGCGGGCTACCGAGCCCATCAACTGGGTGTTGTCCAACAGGCCCACGTACCACTTGATCGACCAACCGCCCCACACTGTCACCAGCTTGGATTCGTTGAACGAGTAGATCACCAGGATCAACATCGGCAGGTAGATGAACAACAAACCTGCGACCAGCATGAAGCTGGAGAAACGAAAGCGCTTCATATCTTGCCCTCCAGCTCTTTGGCTTGGCTGCGGTTGAACAGGATGATCGGCACGATCAGGATCGCCAGCATCACCACCGCCAGGGCAGACGCCACCGGCCAGTCACGGTTGTTGAAGAACTCTTGCCACAACACCTTACCGATCATCAGGGTTTCCGGGCCGCCGAGCAGTTCAGGAATCACGAACTCGCCCACCACCGGGATAAACACCAGCATGCAACCGGCGATGATGCCGTTCTTGGACAGCGGCACGGTGATTTTCCAGAAGCTGTTGAAGGTGCTCGACCCCAGGTCGGAGGCAGCTTCCAGCAGGCTCTGGTCGTGCTTCACCAGGTTGGCGTACAACGGCAGGATCATGAACGGCAGGTACGAATAGACCACGCCGATGTACACCGCGATGTTGGTGTTGAGGATCTGCAGCGGCTCGTTGATCAAGCCCATGGACATCAAAAAGCCGTTGAGCAGGCCGTTGTTGCTGAGGATGCCCATCCACGCATACACCCGGATCAGGATCGCGGTCCAGGTGGGCATCATGATCAGCAGCACCAGCACGGTCTGCATCTCTTTGCGCGCGGTAGCAATGGCGTAGGCCATCGGGTAGCCGATCAGCAGGCACAGCAGCGTGCTGAAAAACGCCATCTTCAACGAGCCCAGGTAGGCGGCGATGTACAACTCGTCGCCCGCCAGCAAGCTGTAGTTGGCCAGGTTCAGCACCACCTCCAGCTTTTGCTCAACGTAGGTATAGATCTCGGTATAGGGCGGGATCGCCACATCGGCTTCGGCAAAGCTGATTTTCAGCACGATGAAAAACGGCAGTGCGAAAAACAGGAACAGCCAGAGGAAGGGAATCCCGATGACCACCTGCTTGCCATTGGGCACGATGCGATCCAAGCGCCGCTTGAATTTCTTCATGTTCATGAGCGAAGTACCACGCCGCTGTCGTCTTCCCACCATACGTAAACCTGGTCACCCCAGGTTGGGCGCTGGCCACGGCGCTCGGCGTTGGCGACGAAGGACTGCACCAGCTTGCCGCTCGGCAGCTCCACGTAGAACACCGAGTGGCCGCCGAGGTAGGCGATGTCGTGCACCTTGCCGCTGGACCAGTTGTGCTCGCAGGTCGGCATTTCGGTGGTCACCAGCAGCTTTTCCGGGCGGATGGCGTAGGTCACCGACTTGTCTTCCACCGAGGTGGCGATGCCGTAGCCCACGTAGATGTCGCGGTCCAGGTCCGGGCACTTGAGCACCGCGTGGCCTTCGGCGTCGTCCACCACTTGGGTGTCGAAGATGTTGACGTTGCCAATGAACTCGCACACCAGGCGGCTGGTGGGAGTTTCGTAGATATCGATGGGGCTGCCGATCTGGGCGATCCAGCCCAGGTGCATGATTGCGATGCGTTCGGCCATGGTCATGGCCTCTTCCTGGTCGTGGGTCACCATCACGCAGGTCACCCCAACGCGCTCGATGATCTCCACCAACTCCAGTTGCATCTGCGAGCGCAGCTTCTTGTCCAGCGCGCCCATCGGCTCATCGAGCAGCAACAGTTTCGGGCGCTTGGCCAACGAGCGGGCCAACGCCACACGCTGGCGCTGGCCGCCGGACAATTGGTGCGGCTTGCGCTTGGCGTACTGGCTCATCTGCACCAGCTTGAGCATCTCGGCCACGCGTGCATCGACTTCAGCCTTGGGGATCTTGTCCTGTTGCAGGCCGAAGGCGATGTTCTGCGCCACGGTCATGTGCGGGAACAAGGCGTAGGACTGGAACATCATGTTGATCGGCCGCTCGTAGGGCGGCATGTCGGTGATGTCCACACCGTCGAGGTAGATGCGACCTTCGGTTGGGCGCTCGAAACCTGCCAGCATACGCAGCAAGGTGGATTTGCCCGAACCCGAACCGCCGAGCAAGGCGAAGATCTCGCCTTTCTTGATTTCCAGGGACACATCGTCCACGGCAATCGTCTCGTCGAACTTCTTCGTGACCCGGTCGATTTTGACCAGCACCTTTTTCGGTGTCTGGTCGCCCTCGAGGGCTTTCTTATAGGCGCCGGAGGCAACTGCCATTTACGAAACTCCCAAAAAAAACTGTGCAGCCAGCCCAATGCGGGCCAGCCTTGGATAGTTTGAGCCTTACTTGCCCGTCTTGACCTTGGTCCAGCTACGGGTCATTAAACGCTGCACTTTCGGGGGTAGCTCAAAGTTGACGAATGTCCGCTCGAGAACCGCCTGCGGTGGGTAAACCGCTGCGTCAGTGCGTATCGATTGCTCCATCAGTTTGTCCGCCCCTGGGTTAGGGTTGGCGTAACCGACTTGATCGCTGACCTGAGCGATCACCTCAGGCTGCAGCAAATAGTTGATGAAGGCGTGAGCTTCCTTGACGTTGCTGGCATCCTTGGGAATCGCCAGCACGTCGAACCACAGGTTGCCGCCTTCTTTTGGAATCGTGTAGGCGATGTTCACGCCTTTGCCCGCCTCTGCTGCGCGAGCCTTGGCCTGGAACACATCGCCAGAGAAACCGGCCGCCACGCAGATGTTGCCGTTGGCCAGGTCCGAGATGTATTTGGAGGAATGGAAGTAGGTCACGTAGGGCCGCACTTTCAGCAGTTTTTCCTCGGCTTCCTTGTAGTCGGCCGGGTTGGTGCTGTTGGGGTCCAGGCCCATGTAGTTGAGTACCGCCGGCAGCATTTCATCGGCCGAGTCCATGAACGACACGCCGCAAGTGGCCAACTTCTTCATGTTTTCCGGTTCGAACAACACGGCCCAGGAGTCGATTTTGTCGACACCCAGCACTTCTTTGACCTTGTCGACGTTGTAGCCAATGCCGTTGGTGCCCCACAGGTACGGCACCGCGTACTGGTTGCCCGGGTCGTTCTTTTCCAGGCGTTTGAGCAGTACCGGGTCGAGGTTGGCGTAGTGGGTCAGCAATGACTTGTCGAGCTTCTGGAACGCTCCAGCCTTGATCTGCTTGCCCAGGAAATGGTTGGACGGCACCACGACGTCGTAGCCAGTACGCCCGGCGAGCAACTTGCCTTCCAGGGTTTCGTTGGAATCAAACACGTCATACACGGGCTTGATACCGCTGGCCTTTTCGAAGTTGACCAGGGTGTCGGGGCCGATGTAGTCCGACCAGTTATAAATATGCACCGTCGGTGCGGCCTGTACGCTGGCAGCCAGCGTGATACCTGCACCCACCAGCATGGCTTTGCGAAATAAAGAAATTGGCAAGTGGAGGTCCTCTTGAATAGTTGGGGCCTTGAAGTTGTTGCCCGGCAACAAAACCGGCGCGCAACTTACCGTCGATAAACCGATCCGGCAAAACTTTCTGTCATTTATTTTCTGTACGGCTGCCGCTGTTTGTAGGAGCGAGGCGGGCGGCTAGCCCTTGCTCGCGAAGAACTCACAGGCAACGCGGGCGACCAGAGGCGCTGCGTTATCGTTGACGATTCTCGCGAGCAAGCTCGCTCCTACAGGTTTCTGCGTTATTTACCGGATTTGATCTTGGTCCAGCTACGGGTCATTTCACGCTGAGTGGCGGCCGGCAAGTCCGCAATTGCGTAGAGCTTGGCCTGCACATCAGCGGACGGGTAGATGCCCGGATCGCTGGTGATGTCTTTGTCCACCAATGCGGTGGCCTTCTCGTTACCGTTGGGGAAACGCACGCTGTTGGTGATGCTCGCCATCACTTCCGGCTTGAGCAGGTAGTTCATGAATGCATAGGCAGCGTCGACGTTTTCAGCATCTTTAGGGATGGCAACCATGTCGAAGAAACTGCCGGCACCTTCTTTCGGAATGTCGTAGGCCACCTTGACCTTGCCACCGGCTTCAGCCGCACGGGACTTGGCCTGTTGGATGTCACCCGAGTAACCCACGGCCACGCAGATGTTGCCGTTGGCCAGGTCGGAGATGTACTTGGAGGAGTGGAAGTAGCCGATCGACGGGCGGATCTTCAGGAACAGGTCTTCAGCCTGCTTGAGATCAGCCTTCTTCTGAGTGTCGGTCGGCAAGCCCAGGTAATGCAGGGCTACCGGCAGCATTTCGGTCGGCGAATCGAGGAAGCTTACGCCGCAGCTTTTCAGCTTGGCGATGTTTTCCGGCTTCATCAGCACGTCCCACGAGTCGATCTTGTCCACGCCCAGCGCGGCCTTGACCTTCTCCGGGTTGTAGCCGATGCCGATCGAACCCCACATGTAAGGGAAGGCGTGCTTGTTGTCCGGGTCGCTGACCGACACGGCTTTGAGCAGGGATGCGTTCAGGTTGCCGTAGGCAGGCAGCTTGGATCTGTCCAGCTCCTGATAGACACCGGCCTTGATCTGCTTGGCGAGGAAGTTGTTCGACGGCACAACGATGTCGTAGCCGGACTTGCCTGCCAGCAACTTGGCTTCCAGGGTCTCGTTGCTGTCAAAAACGTCGTACACCACTTTGATGCCCGACTCTTTTTCAAAGTTGGCGATGGTGTCCGGCGCAATGTAGTCGGACCAGTTATAGACGTGCAGCACTTTGCTGTCTGCCTGGGCCGCGCCCGCCATTGCGCCCATCAGCGACAAGGCGAGGAGGGTCTTGCCAGCGTTCTTCAAACCTAATGCCTTCATTTGGTGATGCTCCAATTTTTTCTTTTTTTTT
>NZ_QODJ01000023.1:0-5990 GCF_009935965.1 Pseudomonas sp. L13 | reverse complement strand
ACAAGGCGAGGAGGGTCTTGCCAGCGTTCTTCAAACCTAATGCCTTCATTTGGTGATGCTCCAATTTTTTCTTTTTTGGGCCACAAGCGTTGTATGTTTTACGGCCCAACCGAAGGGCAACAAAACAGGGCGACAGTCTGGCAAGTTCAGGGGCCGGCTTTCAACCAAAGCCCCTGCATTTGTAACTGCCCAGCGCAGCGCGCACTGAGCCTAGCATTTAGCCCTGCAAGGCAGCCAAAGTCAGGTCCAGGCAATGCCGAGCCTTGGTCACCAGCTCGTCGATTTCAGCCTTGCTGATAACCAGCGGCGGCGAAATGATCATGGTGTCACCCACGGCGCGCATGATCAGGCCATTTTCGAAGCAGAAGGTTCGGCAGATCATGCCGGCGCCTTTGCCTTCATGACGCTTGCGGCTGGCTTTGTCCTGCACCAGCTCGATCGCACCGAGCATACCGACGCCGCGTACTTCACCCACCAGCGGATGATCGCCCAGTTCCCTCAGACGTTTCTGCAAATACGGTGCCGTTTCTTCGTGCACACGGTTAACGATTTTTTCATCGCGCAGGATGCGGATGTTTTCCAGGGCCACAGCCGCAGCGACCGGGTGACCGGAGTAAGTAAAGCCGTGGTTGAAATCGCCCCCTTCGTTGAGCACCGCCACCACTTCGTCGCGCACGATCAGGCCGCCCATGGGCACGTAGCCCGAAGTCAGGCCCTTGGCGATGGTCATCATGTGCGGCTTGAGGTCGTAGAAATCGCTACCGAACCACTCACCGGTACGGCCGAAGCCGCAGATTACTTCGTCGGCGACAAACAGGATGTCGTACTTGGCGAGGATTTCCTTGATGCGCGGCCAGTACGTGGCAGGCGGCACGATCACGCCACCGGCACCCTGGATCGGCTCGGCAATAAAGGCGCCGACGTTGTCCACGCCCAGCTCCAGGATTTTCTCTTCCAACTGGTTGGCCGCCCACACACCGAATTCCTCGGGGCTCATGTCGCCGCCTTCGCCAAACCAGTACGGCTGGGCGATGTGGGTAATGCCCGGGATAGGCAAGTCGCCCTGCTCGTGCATATAGGTCATGCCGCCCAGGCTGGCACCGGCCACGGTAGAGCCGTGGTAGCCATTCTTGCGGGCAATGATGGTTTTCTTGTTGGGCTGGCCCTTGATCGCCCAGTAGTGGCGGACCATGCGCAACATGGTGTCGTTGCCTTCGGAGCCGGAGCCGGTGAAGAACACGTGGTTCATGCCAGCCGGCGCGACATCGGAAATGACCTTGGCCAGCTCCAATACCGGCGGGTGTGCGGTCTGGAAGAACAGGTTGTAGTACGGCAGTTCTTTCATTTGCTTGGCGGCGGCGTCGGCCAGTTCATCGCGACCGTAACCGATCGCCACGCACCACAGGCCGGCCATACCGTCGAGGATCTTGTTGCCTTCGCTGTCCCACAGGTAAACGCCGTGGGCTTTGGTGATGATCCTTGGGCCTTTCTCTTTCAATTGCTTGAAGTCGCTGAACGGCGCCAGGTGGTGATCACTGCTCAAGGCTTGCCATTCACGGGTTTGCGGGTTGTTGCTGGACATACCAATCTCCTAGACTTTTCAGTGAAGGGCGCGCGGGTTGCCCCGTGCGCCCGGCGCATCAGACGGCGAAGAGCAGGAATTCCCGCTCCCACGAACTGATCACGCGCTTGAAGTTTTCATGCTCGGCCCGCTTGACCGCGACGTAGCCTGTGATGAATTTTTGCCCCAGGTATTTCTCGATGGTCTTGCTGTTTTCCATGCGTTCCAGGGCGTCTTCGATGGTCAACGGCAGGCGCAGGTTGCGTCGCTCGTAACCACGGCCCACCACCGGCGCGCTCGGGTTATGGCCTTCGACCATGCCGATGTAGCCGCACAACAGGCTGGCGGCAATCGCCAGGTACGGGTTGGCGTCGGCGCCCGGCAGGCGGTTTTCCACGCGGCGGTTCTGCGGGCCGGCATCCGGTACGCGCAGGCCGACGGTGCGGTTTTCTTCGCCCCATTCCACGTTTACCGGCGCCGAGGTGTCGGGCAGGAAGCGGCGGAACGAGTTCACGTTGGGGGCGAATAAAGGCAGCAATTCAGGGATGAATTTCTGCAGGCCGCCAATGTGGTTGAGGAACAGTTGGCTCATGGTCCCGTCTTCATTGGAGAAGACGTTCTTGCCGGTGGCAATGTCGATGATGCTCTGGTGCAGGTGCATCGCGCTGCCGGGCTCGCCGGTCATGGGCTTGGCCATGAAGGTGGCGGCCACGTCGTGCTTGAGCGCGGCTTCGCGCATGGTGCGCTTGAACACCAGGATCTGGTCGGCCAGGGACAGGGCGTCGCCGTGACGGAAATTGATTTCCATCTGCGCGGTGCCGTCCTCGTGGATCAGCGTGTCCAGGTCCAGCTCCTGCAGTTCGCACCAGTCGTAGACGTCTTCGAACAACGGGTCGAATTCGTTGGCCGCTTCTATAGAGAAGGACTGGCGACCGGTTTCCGGGCGGCCGGAGCGGCCAATCGGCGGTTGCAGCGGGAAGTCCGGGTCTTCGCAGCGCTTGGTCAGGTAGAACTCCATCTCCGGCGCCACGATGGGCTGCCAGCCGCGGTCGGAGTAGAGCTTGAGGACTTTCTTGAGCACGTTGCGCGGCGACAGCTCGATCGGGTTGCCTTGCTTGTCGTAGGTGTCGTGGATCACCTGGGCGGTCGGCTCGATGGCCCACGGCACCAGAAATACCGCGTTCTGGTCGGGGCGGCAGATCATGTCGATGTCGGCCGGGTCGAGCAATTCGTAATAGATGTCGTCTTCGACATAGTCGCCGGTCACGGTCTGCAACAGAACGCTTTCGGGCAGGCGCATGCCTTTTTCGGCAATGAACTTGTTGGTCGGCGAGATCTTGCCCCGGGTAATACCGGTGAGGTCGCCAATCATGCATTCGACTTCTGTGATCTTGTGGTCTTTCAACCAATCGGTGAGCTGGTCGAGGTTGTTACTCATAAATGCCTCTGGGCTGGGTTTCCTGGCATCCATTAAAGGCCAGGCGTTGGTTGACGCAGCATCCGCGTCGTTTTTTCATTCAGGGTAGGAGCTTACCTGCCATTTGCCCATGGGTTGCATTCCTCAGGCCAAAGTTGTGCGCAATTATGATCGGCACAGCGGATGAGGGCAGGTCAGTGGCGAAGGAGATGGCAAAAAGGAGATCGGCCGGGCCGTCAAGAATATTGGCCGGTGCCTGGGCATTCACGCAGGGCGAACGAGCTGCGGAAAAAGCCTGGCTGGAGCAGGCGCAGACGCCGATTGGCGGCAGGTGAAACATGAAGCACCCCGGTATTATTGCTGTTATGGGTTTGAATCGAGCTTAGCCTTGTTCATTTTTTTACACAACACCCCCGTAAAAAATCCTACACGGCCCGCTCAAGCCTGCAGGTCCCAAGACCCTCAAACCCAAAAAACCGCCCCAAAACCCTGCAAAAAAGCCTCCACGGCGCTTTTTTAGGGCAAAAAATGCCTTGCTTGACTTCGGCAAGCCGTTCGGGTTGACTGAAACCAGAAAAGATCAATGATTGATATTTTTAACAACAAAGGTGTTGCATCATGTCGGTACCCCCGCGTGCCGTTCAGCTTAACGAAGCGAACGCGTTCCTTAAGGATCATCCTGAGGTTCTGTACGTAGACCTTCTAATTGCGGATATGAATGGTGTGGTGCGCGGTAAGCGCATCGAACGCACCAGCCTCCACAAGGTTTACGAGAAGGGCATTAACCTGCCTGCCTCTTTATTTGCCCTGGATATCAACGGCTCTACGGTGGAAAGCACCGGTCTGGGCCTGGACATCGGTGATGCTGACCGAATCTGTTATCCAATCCCCGACACCCTGTGCAATGAACCCTGGCAAAAGCGCCCTACCGCGCAACTGCTGATGACCATGCACGAACTTGAAGGTGAACCTTTCTTCGCCGATCCGCGCGAAGTGCTCCGCCAAGTTGTTACCAAGTTTGACGACCTCGGTCTGACCATCTGCGCTGCCTTCGAGCTTGAGTTCTACCTGATCGACCAGGAGAACGTGAATGGCCGCCCACAACCGCCCCGCTCGCCGATCTCCGGCAAACGCCCGCACTCGACACAGGTCTACCTGATCGACGACCTCGACGAATACGTCGACTGCCTCCAGGACATTCTGGAAGGTGCCAAGGAGCAAGGCATTCCGGCCGATGCCATCGTCAAGGAAAGTGCCCCGGCGCAGTTCGAAGTGAACCTGCACCACGTCGCCGACCCGATCAAGGCCTGCGATTACGCGGTACTGCTCAAGCGCCTGATCAAGAACATCGCCTACGACCATGAGATGGACACCACCTTCATGGCCAAGCCTTACCCAGGCCAGGCAGGCAACGGTTTGCACGTACACATCTCCATTCTGGACAAGGACGGCAAGAACATCTTTGCCAGCGAGGATCCCGAGCAGAACGCCGCACTGCGTCACGCGATCGGCGGTGTGCTGGAGACCCTACCCGCCCAAATGGCGTTCCTGTGCCCTAACGTCAACTCCTACCGTCGTTTCGGCGCACAGTTCTATGTGCCGAACTCGCCGTGCTGGGGCCTGGATAACCGCACCGTGGCGATTCGCGTACCTACCGGCTCGTCCGATGCGGTGCGTATCGAACACCGCGTGGCCGGCGCCGATGCCAACCCTTACCTGCTGATGGCCTCGGTATTGGCGGGCGTGCACCACGGCCTGACCAACAAGATCGAGCCGAACGCTCCGGTGGAAGGCAACAGCTACGAGCAGAACGAGCAGAGCCTGCCGAACAACCTGCGCGATGCCCTGCGCGAGTTGGACGACAGCGAGGTGATGGCCAAGTACATCGATCCTAAATACATCGATATCTTCGTCGCCTGTAAGGAAAGTGAGCTGGAGGAGTTTGAACACTCCATCTCCGACCTTGAGTACAACTGGTACCTGCATACCGTGTAAGCGGTGGCTGCAATAGAAGAACGCCGCTGGCTTTGGTCAGTGGCGTTTTTTTATGGGTTTCTTTTGGGAGACCAGGTTGGCCTCATCGCAGGCAAGCCAGCTCCCACATTTGACCGAGTTCCAACCTTGAAATGCGTTCCTCTGTGGGAGCTGGCTTGTCGGGTCGCCGCATCGCTGCGATAGCGGCCTGGCAGACAACACAGATTCCTGCTCATACAATGCCCGCTGCCTTGTAGGAGACATCCATGACCACCCGCCCCGCCACTGTTCGCAAACCCCGCGCCCGCAGCCAGGCCCGGATCGACGCGATCCTAGATGCCGCCCGCACCTTGCTGGCCGCCGAAGGCGTGGCCAGTTTGTCGATCTACAGCGTGGCCGAACGAGCACAGATTCCGCCGTCGTCGGTGTACCACTTTTTCGCCAGTGTGCCGGCATTGCTGGAGGCGTTGACCGCTGACATTCACGCGGCCTTTCGCGCTGCCATCCAGGCGCCCATCGAGCATGAATCGCTCAAGCATTGGCGCGACCTGTCCTACATCGTCGAACAACGCATGCTCAGCATCTACAGCAACGATGCCGCGGCGCGCCAGTTGATCCTGGCCCAGCATGGGTTGACCGAAGTGACCCAGGCCGATCGCCAGCATGATCTGGAGCTGGGCGACTTGATGCTGGCGGTGTTCAATCGCCACTTTGAAGTGCCAACGCTACCGAGCGACGTGGATGTGTTTGCCCTGGCATTGGAGTTGAGCGACCGCGTGTACGCGCGCTCGGTGCATCAGCATGGGCTGATTACGCCGCGCATGGCGGAGGAAGGGATGCGGGTGTTTGATGCGTATGTGGGGCTTTATTTGCCGGCCTATCTGCCCAAGCGCTGAAGGCAGTGTTGTCTGGGCCGGCCTCATCGCAGCATCGGTATCTACACAACTCTGTAGCGCTCAACGGTAACCACGATGCGAAGCGAGCCGCTCTTGATCTTGCTCTTGATCTGCTTTTGATCTTAGGCGCCCCGTTAAACCA
>NZ_QODJ01000022.1:0-83852 GCF_009935965.1 Pseudomonas sp. L13 | reverse complement strand
AAATCCCTGTCGAATTCCGGCCAGCGTGGTTTAACGGGGCGCCTGAGATCAAGATCACAAGCAGATCAAGATCAAGAGCGGCTCGCTTCGCATCGTGGTTACCGGCGATGGGTTCAACTTGCAAGCCACCACCTTTCGCTGCGGCGTTGATCAGTCTGGTTTATGGCGCTTGCGCACCAGCTTCATTACCACCACAAAAAATACTGGCACAAACACCACCGCCAATGTCGCCGTGATCATCCCGCCAATCACACCGGTACCAATCGCCTGTTGGCTGGCCGAGCTGGCCCCGGTGGCAATTGCCAAGGGCACCACGCCGAGGATAAACGCCAGGGACGTCATGATGATCGGTCGCAGGCGCAACCGCGCAGCCTTCAAGGTGGCGTCGATCAAGTCTTCGCCCTGGTCATACAGGTCCTTGGCAAACTCGATGATCAGGATCGCGTTTTTCGCCGACAGGCCGATGATGGTGATCAGGCCGACCTTGAAGAACACATCGTTAGGCATCCCGCGTAGCGACACGGCCAACACCGCGCCCAGCACCCCAAGCGGCACCACCAGCAGCACCGAGGTGGGGATCGACCAGCTTTCATACAGCGCGGCCAGGCACAGGAACACGATCAGCAACGATAGGCCCAACAGCAGCGGAGCCTGGGAGCCGGACAAGCGTTCCTGCAATGACAACCCCGTCCATTCCTGGCCCAGCCCGGCAGGCAACTGGCTGACCAAACGCTGGATTTCGTTCATGGCCTCGCCCGTGCTGTGCCCCGGCGCCGCTTCACCGCTGATGGCGATGGCCGGGTAGCCGTTGTAACGGGTCAACTGCGTCGGGCCCTGGGTCCACTTGGCTTCGACGAAGGCGGACAGTGGCACCATCTTGCCTGCGTTGTTGCGCACGTGGATCTTCATCAGGTCGGCCACCTGGCTGCGCTGGTCGCCTTCGGCCTGCACCACCACGCGCTGCATGCGGCCCTGGTTGGGGAAGTCGTTGATATACGCTGAGCCGATCGCCGACGACAGCACATTGCCCACCTCGGCAAACGAAACGCCCAAGGCGTTGGCCTGCTTGCGGTCTACTTCCAGTTGCACTTGCGGCGCTTCGGCCAGGGCGCTTTCGCGCACGTTGGCCAGGATCGGGCTTTTCGCTGCAGCGTCCAGCAATTCGGTACGCGCGGCCATCAACCCGGCATGGCCGACGCCACCGCGGTCTTGCAGGCGGAACTCAAAGCCACTGGACGTGCCCAGTCCGTCGACCGGTGGCGGCAGAACCGCGTAGGCAATCGCGTCCTTGAGTTCGCTGAAGGCCATGTTGGCGCGGTCAGCAATCGAGGAAGCCGAGTCATCACTGCCACGTTCCGACCAATCCTTGAGCGTGGTAAACGCCAGCGCGGCGTTCTGCCCGGAACCGGAGAAACTGAAGCCCATGATCATGGTGGTATCACCCACCCCAGGCTCGCCTGCGTTATGCGCCTCGATCTGTTCGGCCACCTGCACCGTACGGTTCTTGCTGGCGCCCGGTGGCAACTGGATATCGGTGATGGTGTAGCCCTGGTCTTCCACCGGCAGGAACGAGGAGGGCAGGCGGCTGAACAGCAGCCCCATGCCCACCAGCAATACCAAGTAGATCAGCAAGTAGCGGCCGCTGCGCTTGAGGGCATAGGCCACCCAACCTTCGTAGCGGTTGGTGAGTTGGTCAAAGCGCTGGTTGAACCAGCCGAAGAAACCACCCTTGGCATGGTGCTCGCCCTTGGCAATCGGCTTGAGCAAGGTGGCGCACAGGGCCGGGGTCAAGGTCAGGGCCAGGAACGCCGAGAACAGGATCGAGGTGGCCATCGACAGCGAGAACTGCTGGTAGATCACCCCCACCGAACCCGGCATGAAGGCCATCGGCAGGAACACCGCCACCAGCACCAAGGTGATACCGATGATGGCTCCGGTGATCTGACCCATGGCTTTCTTCGTCGCGTCCTTGGGCGACAGGCCCTCGGTGGCCATGATCCGTTCGACGTTTTCCACCACCACGATCGCATCGTCCACCAGGATACCGATGGCCAGCACCATGCCGAACATGGTCAGCACGTTGATCGAGAAACCCAGCAGCAACATGGTGGCGAAGGTGCCCATCAGCGCAATCGGCACCACCAGCGTGGGGATCAAGGTGTAGCGCACGTTCTGCAGGAACAGGAACATCACCGCGAACACCAGCGCCATCGCCTCCAGCAAGGTGTAGACCACCTTAGTAATCGAGACCTTGACGAAGGGCGAGGTGTCATAGGGAATCTTGTATTCCACATTGGCAGGGAAGTAGCGCGACAACTCGTCCATTTTCGCCCGCACCAGCGTTGCGGTGCTCAATGCATTAGCGCCGGGCGATAGCTGCACGCTGACGGCGGTGGACGGCTTGCCGTTCAGGCGGGTGGAGAACTGGTATTCCTGGCTGCCGACTTCCACCCGAGCCACATCGCCGATGCGCACGGTGGAGCCGTCGGGGTTGGCCTTGAGCACGATGTCGGCAAACTCCGCCGGGGTCGAAAGTTGCCCCTTGACCAGCACCGCCGCGGTGATCTCCTGGGTGTGGGTGCCCGGCAAGTCACCGATGCTGCCGGCTGAGACCTGGGCGTTCTGGGCACTGATCGCGGCGTTGACGTCGGCCGGCGTGAGGTTGAAACCGATCAGCTTCTGCGGGTCGATCCAGATACGCATCGCTCGCTCGGCGCCATACAACTGGGCCTTGCCGACCCCGTCCAGGCGCTTGAGCTCGTTCATTACGTTGCGCGCCAGGTAATCGCTGAGCGCGACGTCATCGAGCTTGCCGTCGTTGGAGGTCAAGGTCACCAGCAGCAGGAAGCCGGCGGAGACTTTCTCCACCTGCAAGCCTTGCTGAGTCACGGCCTGAGGCAAGCGCGACTCCACGGCTTTGAGGCGGTTTTGCACATCTACCTGGGCCATTTCCGGGTTGGTGCCCGGTTGGAACGTGGCGGTAATGGTCGCCGAGCCCAGGCTGCTCTGGGACTCGAAATACAGCAGGTGATCGGCGCCGTTGAGCTCCTGCTCGATCAGGCTGACCACGCTCTCATCCAGGGTCTGGGCCGAGGCGCCGGGGTACACCGCGTAGATTTCCACCTTGGGTGGCGCGACGTTGGGGTACTGGGCCACCGGCAACTGCGGGATGGCCAGCGCACCGGCCAGCAAGATGAACAAAGCCACGACCCAGGCGAAGATCGGGCGGTCAATAAAGAACTGCGGCATGACGGGTTATTCCTTTACGAGCGGGCTGTCGTCCACTTCAACTTTTTCACCGGGGCGCGCATGTTGCAGGCCCTCGACGATGATGCGGTCGCCGGGCTTGAGGCCACTGGTGACGATCCAGCGATTGTCGATCACCGCGCCCAGTTCCACCGGTTGCTGGCTGACGGTCTGCTCGGCGTCCAGCAGCAGCACCATCGGAATACCGGCGCTGTCACGGGTGATAGCGCGTTGTGGCACGCTGAGGCCTTGCTTGTCGACGGCCTGTTCCACGCGCACCCGCACAAAGCTGCCCGGTAGCAGGTCGAGGTCCGGGTTGGGGAACTCGCTGCGCAGGATGATCTGCCCGGTGCCCGGGTCGACGCTGATGTCAGCGAAGAGCAATTTACCCGGCAACGGGTACTGGCTGCCGTCGTCCTGGATCAAGGTGGCCTTGGCCTGGTCCTGGCCGACCTGCTTCAGGCTGCCGGCACGAAACGCACGACGCAGGTCGTTCAGCTCACGGGTGGACTGGGTGAGGTCGGCGTGGATCGGGTCCAGTTGCTGAATAATCGCCAGCGGCGTGGCTTCGTTCTGGCCGACCAACGCGCCTTCGGTCACCAGGGCGCGGCCGATGCGCCCGGAAATCGGCGCGGTTACGGTGGCATAGCCCAAATTCAGCTTGGCACGCTCGACAGCGGCTTTGTTGGCGGCGACTTCGGCGTTGCTCTGGCGCAAGGTGGCGCGGGCATTATCGTATTCCTGGCCGCTGATGGCGTTGCCTTCGACCAATTGGCTGTAGCGCTGTTCTTGCAGGCGCGCCTGGAACGCATTGGCCTCAGCCTTGCTCAGGTTGGCCTGGGCACTGTCCAGGTCGGCCTTGAACGGCGCCGGGTCAATACGGAACAACACGTCGCCTTGCTTGACGTCGTGGCCTTCGTTAAACACCCGCTGCATGACCACCCCGGCGACCCGTGCGCGTACTTCGGCGATACGCGGTGCGGCGATGCGCCCGCTCAGTTCGCTGGTAATAGAGAGGGGCTTGGCCTGCAGGGTTTCGATCCGCACTTTGGCCAGGGGCATTTGTGGCGCCTCGTCTGCCGACTGACCACACGCGCTCAGCGCCAGTGTGAGGGCCAACAGGCAAAACGGCGCAAATAGATTCTTCGACATGCTCTTATCCCAATATTGACTGGCGCATCCTAGGGGCACCTGCGCCGTGGTGCTGTGAAGCTGTGTAGCGGGTCTGTGAAGAAGTGTAAGGTACGGCGCGCAGGGCGCCGGGGGCGTATATCCTTGCACAATCCTGCAACACACCAACAAACAGCATTATTTGGAAACACCATGCCCAACATCCTCCTGGTGGAAGACGACGCCGCACTCTCCGAGCTGATTGCCAGCTACCTGGAACGCAACGGCTACCACGTCAGCGTGCTCAGCCGTGGCGACCATGTCCGTGAACGCGCACGCCTGAACCCACCGGACCTGGTGATCCTCGACCTGATGCTGCCGGGCCTCGACGGCCTGCAGGTGTGCCGCTTGCTGCGTGCCGATTCGGCGGGCCTGCCGATCCTGATGCTGACCGCCCGCGATGACAGCCACGACCAGGTTCTGGGCCTTGAGATGGGTGCCGACGATTATGTGACCAAACCCTGCGAGCCGCGCGTATTGCTGGCCCGGGTGCGCACATTGCTGCGTCGCAGCAGCCTGTCCGAACCCCAGGTGGCCAGCGACCAGATCGTCATGGGCAACCTCTGCATCGATTTGTCCGAGCGCACCGTGACCTGGCGCGAGCAGGCGGTGGAGCTTTCCAGCGGTGAGTACAACCTGCTGGTGGTGCTGGCCCGGCATGCCGGCGAAGTGCTCAGCCGCGATCAGATCCTGCAACGCCTGCGCGGTATCGAGTTCAACGGCACCGACCGTTCGGTGGACGTGGCCATTTCCAAGCTGCGGCGCAAGTTCGACGATCATGCGGGCGAGGCGCGCAAGATCAAGACGGTGTGGGGCAAAGGGTATCTGTTCAGCCGTTCCGAGTGGGAATGCTGAAGCATGTTTCGCGTACTGCTGCGCCTCTACCTGATCACCATCGTCACTTACAGTGCGGCGATTTACCTGATTCCCAAGCTGGTGATCCAGCTGTTCGAACACCGCTATATGGACTACAACATCGAACAGTCCCGTGGCCTGCAAAAACTCATGGTCAAGCAGTACCAGCGGGCGCCGGTGGAGCGCTGGTCCCAGGTAACCGACCAATTGAGCCACGATTTTGCACCCTTGAAAGTGCAACTGTTGCTGCGCCAGGACGCCCGCTACACCCCTGAGGAAGAAAAGTTACTGGAGCAAGGCAAGCCAGTGATCCGCCTGGGCGAGTGGGGCTGGATGGAAGAAATCAGTTCACCGATCAACCAGCAGTTCGCGGTCAAGCTGACCGTACCGCCAGACCCGCTGGACATGAACCTGCTGTACTGGTCGATGAACGTGTTGGTCGGCGCCGCCTTGCTGGCGTGTTTGCTGGTGTGGCTGCGTCCGCATTGGCGTGACCTGGAGCGTTTGAAAAGTACCGCCGCGCTATTGGGCAAGGGCCATCTGGAGGCGCGTACGGGGCTCGCACCCAGCTCCAGCATTGGCGGCCTGGCGGCGGTGTTCGACACCATGGCCGATGATATCGAACGCCTCTTGAACCAGCAGCGCGACTTGCTCAATGCGGTCTCCCATGAGCTGCGCACGCCGCTCACCCGCCTGGATTTCGGCCTGGCCCTGGCGCTTTCCGAAGACATGCCCCCGGCCAGCCGCGAGCGCTTGCAAAGCCTGGTGGCGCATATTCGGGAGTTGGATGAACTGGTGCTGGAATTGCTGTCTTACAGCCGCCTGCAAAACCCGGCGCAGTTGCCCGAGCGGGTAGAGGTGGCGCTCGATGAGTTTATCGACAGCGTGTTGGGCAGCGTCGACGATGAGCTGGAAAACCCCGACATCGTCATCGATGTGGTGCTCGATTGTGCCGTGGAGCGCTTCAGTCTTGACCCGCGCCTTACCGCCCGAGCCTTGCAGAACCTGCTGCGCAACGCGACGCGCTACTGCGACAAGCGCATCCAGGTGGGCGTGCGTGTATGCCCTAAAGGCTGTGAAATCTGGGTGGACGACGATGGCATCGGCATACCGACTGACCAGCGCGAGCGCATCTTCGAGCCGTTCTACCGCCTGGACCGCAGCCGCGACCGCGCCACCGGCGGTTTTGGCCTGGGCCTGGCGATCAGCCGGCGCGCCCTGGAGGCCCAGGGCGGCACCTTGACGGCCCTGGCGTCACCCCTGGGCGGGGCGCGGTTTCGTGTGTGGCTGCCTAACCTTTCGTGATCAGAGCACTTTGACTGCGCGGCCAATCCCGTGAATCGGCCCGGTGGGTTTGCCAGTGGGCGAGCCATTGGGCCCTTCCAGCGTCAGTTCAAACAACTGGTTCGGCGCCAGCGGCGGCAGCTTGTCCAGGGGTATCGACAAGGTCTGCCCCGGTTTTACCAGCCCCAAGGAGACGGGACCCTGCCAGCCATCGCCCTTGGTCCAGAACTCCAGGGCTTTGTCAGCGGGAATCTCCATCACCCCCAGTGGAATCAACTGGATCTGCTGATTATCACTGGCCTGCACCACCCAGCCCGGTGCCTGGCTTTGTGGCGCCATCAGCACCACCACGAAGCTGGGTGCGGGCATGGGCGGGCGCGTCAGTAATAAAGCCGCCAGCACCACGCTTGCCATCAGGCCGGCAGCGGAAAGCCCGCGCCAGAACGCCAGCAGGTTCCACCACGCCACGCTCGTTTCGGGGGCTTTGATGCGGCGCTCAATGCGCCGCCACAGCTGTGCCGAAGGCGGTACCGGTTGTGCCAGCGCCACCAGAGGCAACAGACGTTGCTCCCAGGCATCCACCGCTGCGCGCAGTGCCGCATCATGGGCCAGGCGTTGTTGAACCTGCGCGCGCTGTTCGGCGGGCAGGGTCCCCAGCACGTATTCGCTGGCCAGTTCATCCAGGCTGTCGTTCATGCCATGCACTCGCGCAAGGCGGCGAGGCTGCGTTTGATCCAGGCTTTGACTGTGCCTAACGGGGTACTGAGTTTTTGCGCGATTTCGCTGTGGGAGTAACCGTCCACATAGGCGTGCAGGATGCAGGTGCGGCGCGTCGGGTCGAGCCGTTCCAGGCATTGGTGGATCTGCCCGGAGCGTGCGGCAAACTCGATGGCCTGGGCAGGCTCTGCCAGCGGTTCGTACTGGTCGTCCAGCGGCACGTCACGCCCGGCGCTGCGTACAACGTCCAGGGCCAGGTGGCGAGTCACGCTGAACACCCAACCCCGTGCGGAGCCTCGCAGGGGGTCGAAACTGCGCGCGCCGTGCCAGATCTTGATAAAGGCGTCATGCACGATGTCCTCGGCCAGGGCCTTGTTGCGGGTAATGCGCAGTGCCACACCGAGCAAGCGGCTGCTGTCCTGCTCATAGAGCTGGCGCAGGGCGCGTTGATCGCCGCGGGCGCAGGCTAACAGGCACACTTCATAATCAAAGATGATTTCAGCCAAACCAGAATTCCTGCCACTGAGGAGACGTCTACGCGTGGTAGGCGCGAGGTTGCTCGCGCCTACCTGGCCAGCGTAGCTGAGTTTGCTCAGTTGGCGGCCCAGAAGAGGTAATCCGCTTGGTATTTCACCAGTTCCTTGGCGCCTTTGTTCGCCGTGGTGCAGGGCGTAGCGGGAGCGACCCCGCCTTTGAGCGCAACCCGCTGGATATACGTCACGCCGCTCATCGCACCCTTGCCTTCGGCCGGGTTGGCCTTGACCAGTTGATAGGGCAGGTTACCCGGGCTTGACGGTGCCACGGCCAATTGCGTGCCGGTGATGGTCGAGCCGTCCTTGGCCTGCCAGGTGGCGGGTGGTCCGAAATAGGTGCCGACCTGCTGGCCGTTACGGTCGTTCAACACGGCTTTGGGGCCGACGAAGGTCCACTCGGTCTGGCCGGCAGCGTTGGCCTTGTCGCGGCATTCATAGGTGATTTCGCCGACGCCGGTGGTTTGCATTGCCAGCTTGTGGCCATCCGGCACCTTGATGCTGTCTGGCAGGCCCGCCTGGGCAAACGCCGACGGTGCGGCGATGAGCAGGCCGGTCAAGCACAGCAGTGTTTTAGCGTTCATGGTGTTTCTCCATTGGGTAGAACAGCAGGGTTACGCTGATGACTACGGCACAGGCCCGCCCATTGGATGCAGTGATTTGCAAAAAAGTGAAGATTTCCAAAAAGGCATAAACTCAGATCGCATCGGTATAAGTGGTTATAAGAAAAATCGCTATCCTGCGGCCAGAAATTTATAAGGCCGCGGGTAGCTGGAATGGATGTAGGTAATATGGGTTTCGTGGTTGCCGGCCTGATCGTGGGTTTCATCGTGGGCATGACGGGGGTGGGCGGCGGTTCGCTGATGACTCCGATCCTGCTGTGGTTTGGCATCAACCCAGCCACTGCGGTGGGCACCGACCTGCTGTACGCCGCCATTACCAAGTCCGGTGGCGTGCTGGTGCACAGCAAGAACAAGAACATCGACTGGGCCATCACCGGCTGGCTCACCCTGGGCAGCGTGCCGGCGGTATTGCTGACGTTATGGTTCCTGGCCAGCCTGCACACCGACCCCAGCGCGATGAACGCGGTGATCAAGCAGGCCCTGGGCGTGGTATTGCTGCTGACGGCCCTGGCGATCCTGTTCAAGAAGAGCCTGCTGGCCTTTGCCCAGCGCCATGCTGGCGACTCTTACCATCTGCGCCCGCGTAACCTCAACGCGCTGACGGTGGTGACGGGGGCGATCCTCGGTACCATGGTGGCCCTGACCTCGATCGGCGCTGGTGCCCTTGGCACGGTGGCGCTGTTTATCCTGTACCCGTTCCTGGCCACGCGGCGCCTGGTTGGCACCGAGATCGCCCATGCGGTGCCCCTGACCTTGGTGGCGGGCCTGGGCCATGCCAGCATGGGGAATATGGACTGGCATTTGCTGGGCTTCTTGCTGATGGGGTCGTTGCCGGGGATCTACGTGGGCAGCCATATGACGGGCAAGATTCCCGATGGCGTACTGCGGCCGTGCCTGGCGGTGATGTTGATGGCGGTGGGGTACAAGTTGGCGTTCTGAGTGTTCTGCTTGACGCCCCCACTCTCCAACTGTGGGAGCTGGCTTGCCTGCGATGACGGCCTCACAGCCGGCCCCTATCTATCTGACGCCCCGCGATCAAACTGTGCGGGCTTGCTCGCGAAGGCGGCCTGACAGCCGACCGGGATGTTGGATCAGATAGAGTACATATCCGTTATTTAGGTAACGGCCACTTAGGGTTACGCCCTGACGGCGTCTCACTTTTGAAAAGCGCAAAAGTAAGCAAAACGCTCTTGCCCCACCACTCGGCACCTCGCCTGGGCTCGGTGTGCCCGAACGCAGGCTTGAATCCGTGGGCCGCCGCCACGCGCCATCCATGGCGCGAGGCGGCTAACCCGGCGTCCTGCCGGGTTACCCACGAATTCAAGCCTGCGTTCGGCCAGCGTGGTTTGACGGGGCGCCTAAGATCAAAAGCAGATCAAGAGCAAGATCAAGAGCTACTCGCTTCGCATCGTGAGTACGTTTGGGGGGCGCCGGTCGCCACTGTTGCTCCAGCAACAGCAGATCCACAAATCACTGCGATACCAGACACTGGCAAGCCAGCGCTTCAATCATTCTTTTTGCGCGGTAACCCCCACGCTACGGGCATTTGCCTGCCCCTGGCACGCTTGCTGCCTAAGCCCTTGTACATCCCTTGTACGAGGTACCGTCCGATGAGTCAGCAAGCCGTGAAATTTGCCTACTGGGTACCCAACGTCAGCGGTGGGTTGGTCGTCAGCAAGATTGAACAGCGCACCCACTGGGGCATCGAGTACAACCGCAAACTGGCGCAATTGGCGGAGGCGGCGGGTTTTGAGTATGGCTTGACGCAGATTCGCTTCACCGCAGGTTACGGTGCCGAGAACCAGCATGAGTCCGTGGCGTTCAGCCATGCGCTGCTGGCGGCAACCACCACCCTCAAGGTCATCGCGGCGATCCTGCCCGGGCCGTGGCAACCGGCGTTGGCGGCCAAGCAATTGGCGACCATCGACCAACTGACCAATGGCCGTATCGCGGTGAATATTGTCAGCGGCTGGTTCAAGGGCGAGTTCCAGGCCATTGGCGAGCATTGGCTGGAGCATGATGAGCGCTATCGGCGTTCCGAAGAGTTTATCCGTGCCCTCAAAGGCATCTGGACCCAGGACGATTTTACCTTCAAGGGCGATTTCTATCGCTTCAACCATTACACCCTCAAGCCCAAGCCCCTGGGCCAGCCGGAGATTTTCCAGGGCGGCAGTTCGCGGGCGGCGCGGGACATGGCGGCGCGGGTGTCAGATTGGTATTTCACCAATGGCAACACGCCCGAAGGCGTCAAGGCCCAGGTCGATGATATTCGCGCCAAGGCGGCTGCCAACCACCATTCGGTGAAGGTGGGGGTGAACGCTTTTGTGATCGCCCGCGACACGGAGGAGGAGGCACGTGCGTTGCTGGCGCAGATCATCGACCAAGCCGACCCGGAGGCGGTCAATGCCTTTGGTGACGCGGCCAGACAAGCGGGCAAGGCGTCACCGGAGGGCGAGGGCAACTGGGCCAAGTCCAGCTTTGAGGACCTGGTGCAATACAACGATGGCTTCAAGACCAACCTGATCGGCACGCCGCAGCAGGTCGCCGAGCGCATCGTCGCACTCAAGGCGGTGGGGGTGGACTTGGTGCTTGCAGGCTTTCTGCACTTTCAGGAAGAAGTGGAGTATTTCGGCAAACGTGTATTGCCGCTGGTGCGCGAGCTTGAAGCCAAGGCCGCTGTAGGCGCGAGCTCGCTCGCGAAAAACGTCGACGAAAAAGTGGGGAGTCTGGTTTAACGCGTAGTCCGGGATGCCTTCGCGAGCAAGCTCGCTCCTACAGGGTGTGAAGGTTTTGAGGGGTTTGCAAGGTCAACACCTCATACCCATCCGCCGTCACCGCCACGGTATGTTCCCATTGCGCCGAGAGGCTGTTGTCCTTGGTCACCACCGTCCAGCCGTCCTTCAGGCTGCGAGTTTTGGCGCTGCCCTGGTTGAGCATCGGTTCGATGGTAAACACCATGCCTTGGCGCAGTTCCAGGCCGGTGCCAGGCCGGCCGAAGTGCAGGATTTGCGGCTCTTCGTGCATTTGCCGGCCGATGCCGTGGCCGCAGTATTCGCGCACCACGCTGTAGCCGTTGGCGTGCGCGTGGCTCTGGATCGCATGGCCGATATCGCCCAGGCGCGCGCCGGGCTTGACCTGGCGGATACCGGCCCACATCGCCTCGAAGGTCATGTCCACCAGGCGCCTGGCCTTGGGCGTCACGTTGCCGATCATGTACATCTTGCTGGAATCGGCAATGAAACCGCCTTTTTCCAGGGTGATGTCGATGTTGATGATGTCGCCGTCCTTGAGCAATTGCTTGGCGCTGGGCATGCCGTGGCACACCACTTCGTTGATCGAGGTGTTGATGCAGAAGGGGTAGTCGTACTGCCCAAGGCTTGCAGGGCGGGCCTTGAGGTCATTGCGGATGAAGGCTTCGACGGCGCTGTCCAGCTCCAGGGTAGAGCGGCCGGCGGCGACGAAGCCGTCCAGCATGTCGAAGACCTGCGCCAACAGACGCCCGGCTTCACGCATCACGGCCAGTTGTGCGGGAGTCTTGATCATCAGCTGCGCCCCCGGATCAGGTCGGGTTTGTCCAGCAACAGCTTGTTGATCAGCTCGTTGTAAGGCAGGTGCGGGTTGAGTTCGGCGAGCAGGCCGATCTTGATCCAGAACTCGGCCTGGGCGTTGATGGAACGGTCCATGGCGGCGCTGGCCAGGCGCAGTTGTTCGTGCAGCTGATCGGTGATCTTGACGATGCCCATAAGGTTCACTGTGTTTAATTGATATACGAATCGTATATGTTTCGTATGCTTACCGCAAACCTCCGTCGACTGGGCGGTGATGGACTGATTGGTTGCGATATGTTGCCGAAAAAAGGGTTTTCCCATAAACACCGGCCGCGATGCCGCGGGTTAAACGTTTAATCCGTGGCGTTCGACGATGATGCCCAAAGGAGTGTTTTGTTTAATATGAGCAAGCGGCTTGCTTATGAGGAAAGGTTACAACCACAGCGGTTTTTGCCGAGTAGGCTTATTGATTGAAAGCGTCTTCCAAGGTTGGCAAGACGTGGCAGGCAAGTGCCTGTCGGTTACATATACATGTTGGCAGTCTCAAAAAAGGAGAGGTTAGCCATGCTTTCAGAACTAGAGCTTCGCAGCATCATTGAAGGAAGTTTCCTGCCTAAACGGTGCGAATGCACCAAAGCCGAAGACGCCTCGTTGACGATCAAGGTCTACGACGACCGCGACCGTGACCGGGTGGATTTGGAAGTCAAAGGTATACACCCTGACAAGCTCGACAGCAGTCGAGCCATTTGCAACCTCATCACCGGGTTGCGTGAAGACCTCAAGCATAACCACGTACCGGTCCAGCAACGAGCAGGCGGGCGCGGTTATCACTAGTTGATCGCTTGAGGGGGAGTTGACCTCGTGGGCCTGGTATGTGCCAGGCCCAACGCTGACAAGACCTCAGCTTTACCAGCTCACTCGCACGCCGATACTGCCGCTGGTACCCTCAAAGTTATTGTCGTCCAGCCCGGTTCCATACTTGCCCTCCACATAAGCGCTGACCGCGGATGACAATTGAGCCACGACGCCGACGCCAATATCGGCCGTGGAGGACTTGTGATCGCTCTTGATCCGGTCCACCTCGTCGAAGGTCACCGTGTCGCTGCCACCGAAGGTGTGCCAGACGTTGGCGCGCAGGTACGGCTCCACCGGCGTGTTGCTGACCAGGTAACGGCCCTTGAGGCGTGCACCGAGGCGGCCCGTCCAATATTCCTGAGAGTCGAACGAGACCTTGGAAATGCCGTCATGCTGGCTATCCAGGTCGATCTTCTGGCCAATTACCTGGGCCTGCGGTTCCACCACCCAATGTTCGGACAACGTGATCGGGTAGCCGGCCTCGGCGGACAACGCCAGGGCATGGCCCTTGGTATCCATCTTCACCCCTCGGTCGGATTTGTTGTCGCCATCCAGGCGCGTGCCCATGGCGACCAGGTCGACGTACCAGCCGGTGGGATCGGTGAGGGTCCAGTAGGCGCCGAAGTTATCGCCGTCGAGTTTGACCCGTCCGGAGCGATGGTTCTGCCAGCCCAGCGCAAACCCCTTCACGTCGCCGCGCAGGCGACTCTGGCCGATAAACAGGCCAAAGCGTTGAGTCTGCCCGCCACTGGTTTCGCTGGCATAGAGGTCATGGCCTACCTGGTAACCTTTGGACGTGCCGTCAAAACTCGGCGTTACCGTGCCCGACCAGCTCTTGTTGAAATCACTGCCATAGGCGCGCCCCCAACCTGCCGGCACTGCACCGGTCTCGGTCAGCAGGCTTTGCTCGCCTTGGCGTTCATGGAAGGTCCCGAGGGCTTGCAGCGTCATGACCTGCGCAGCGGGAATGTCCACTGAATAGATCGGCACCTCCAGGCGATACAGTGCAATGGGCGCGGTACCGGCCACGGCGCTTGGCAGCACAGGGTTACTCGCCGCCGATTGCGGTGAAGTAGCGGCGGCGACTTGGCTAGGCGGTGGCGCGGGTGGCTCGATCGGTGCCACTGGCTGTGCGGTGGGCGGCTCCACGGGCGGCTCATCGGGGTCAACCACTGGCTGAGTGGGCGCAATGGGGGTCACCGCTACCGGCGGTACAACGGGTGGCGGCACGGATGGAACGGCCGGCGGTTGCACCGCCACCACCGAGGAACGCAGGTACCAATTGTTTTCCGTACCGGCGGTAACGCCGCCCTTGAACAGCATGTACTCATAAGCCCCCGCAGAGACCGAGCCCTTCAAGGCAAACGCATCGGTGCTGCTGACAGCGCCGTTAAGCGCCTGGACCACCTCGATGCCGTTGTTCTGGGTCAGCCCACCGGCACCGCCGAGGTTGCTGACGCCCAGTTGCGTGTGGCCGCTGATGCTGCCGTCGGAAACCACCAGCTTGTCGGTGGCCGAGTTTTCATCGCCGAGTACGGTTTGCAGATGCAACTGGCCGTTGTTGCCCACGTAATTGCCATGCACCGTCAACACGCTGGTCGCGCTGTTGTCGCCGGTCATGTCGATCGTGCCGGCGTTGTTCAGCGTTGCCAATTGGCCTGCGGTATAGGGACGGATAGCGCCTTGGGTCACAGCCAGCGTGCTGCTGCCATCGATGTTGAACGTACCGGTATTGCTCGCGCTGTCGCCAAGGAAAAAATCCCCGCTCAGGTTAAAGCGTGAGGCGTTGTTGAGGTTGACCGTCTCCCAGCCGACATAGCGTGCGGGTGTACTGGAGGTGGTGTTATCGAAGGTCAGTTGATCGTTGCCCAGGCCACCATCGACGGACGGCGTATTGGCCAGCAGGTTTTCGCTGAGACCACGGAGCAGGGCCGTGTCATCACCATCACCCATCAATACCGACGAGTTGATTTGGCCGCCACCCAGCCAGCTAAACGTATCGTTGCCGACGCTGGCGCGAATCTCGCCATTGATCACGCCACCACTGACGGTGATGCTGTCATCGCCGCCGCTGGTGCTGATATTGCCGCCGATGAAGCCGTTTAATATGCGGATCGTGTCGACATCAAAGCCGGTGACCAGGTTGCCTTCAATGATCCCCCCGGTCATTTCATAGAAGTTTTTATCCAGCTTCATATTGACCCGGCCGATAGTGCCACCGCTCTGGTAGGCCACATCGCCGTCCTCAAAAGCCCCGACGATTCTGCCGCCCTCCATTCTGAAGGTGTCGAGACCATCGCCCTGGAACAGGGCCAGGATCTGCCCATCCGTCATGAGGAAGTCGTCGATACCGGCGCCTTGTTGCACCACGCCGGTGATCAGGCCCGAGTGGATGAAAACGGTATCCGCGCCTGCGCCGGTGGTGACATTACCGTTGATGGTGCCAGTGCCCCCCGCAGGGAGGATCAGGCGGTTATCCCCGGAAAGATCGGTCAAGCCGGGACTGCTGCCGCTGTCGCATGTGTAGGTATCGTTACCGGGCCCTGGTGTGAGAACGCAAGCGGCATGGGTGGGTTGAGGGGTCATGTATTGCAGTGAAAGGAAGCCGACAGCTAAAACGGCACGGGTTGATAAACCTGTGGTCTTTGGCATGGATCTGTCCTGGGTTTGTTGTAGTAACTGCTCCTGTTTTTGGGTTTAGCACAGTTTTTCAGTAGTGCAATTTTTTGGTACATGACGCGCAGGCCACGGAATACGTGGCCTGCGTGATGGCACTTTGAGTTTTTAGCCGCTCGGCTCAACCCAATTGGTGACGATAGGGCAGGTCCGGGCCGGTCTTGCCGCAGGTCAGTGCGGCAGCCCGAATCGCGAAGCCCAGCATGGCGTCGATCTGCTCGCGACTCAGGTTTTGCAGCCCATCAACCGAATCCAATTGCTGTTCCGTGAGCCAGGCAATCAGCGCCGCCTGGAAGGTATCACCAGCGCCTACCGTATCGGCCATCACCACCTTGACCGCAGGTTGCGACCAGGTGCCATGCTGGCGGCTGAAGACTGTCGCGCCGTCGCCGCCACGGGTGAGGAACACCAATTGGCAACGGTGTTGCAGCCAACCTTGCAGCACGCTTTCCGGTGTCTGGTCGGGGTAGAGCAGGTGCAGGTCTTCGTCGCTGACCTTGATCAGGTCGGCGTGTTGCACCAGCTCTGCGACGCGCGCGCGCCACAGGTGGATATCGGGCTGCGGGTTAAGGCGCACGTTGGGGTCGAGGCTGATCAGGCGCTTGCCGCTTTCACGCTTGACCAGGCTGAGCAGCGTGTCACCAACGGGTTGTACCACCAGCGAAAACGAGCCCACATGCAGCCCGCGGATCTCATCGCCCAGGGGCGGCAGGTGCGTCAATTGCAATTGCCGGTCGGCGCAGCCGTCGCCGCGAAAGCTGTACTGCGGCGAGCCGTTGGCACCCACTGCCACCATGGCCAGGGTGGTCGGCGCGTCGAACTCCACCAGAAAGCGTTCGCTGATACCTTCGTCTTTCAATACCTGCTGCAAGCGCCGCCCGAGGTAATCGGTGGACAGGCCGGCGAAGAACCCGGACTCGATCCCCAGGCGGCGCAAACCCACCGCCACGTTGAATGGCGAGCCACCGGCAATCGCCTTGTAATTGAGCTTGGTGGCCTGCCCGCTGGCATCCTCCTCGCTGAAGAAATCAAACAGCGCTTCACCACACACCAGATACATAGTTGCTCGCTCTTAAAGGGTTGCCACGTGCTGTTGATAACGCTCATACGCCTGTTGATAGGCGCTGACATTGGCGGCCACGGGTAAGGTGCGGCTGGCAGGGTCAATGCTCACGCATTTGTCGCACAGGCTGGCCAGCGGTTCGCCGCTCTGGCACCACGCCGCCTGGATCGCCGCGCCCAGGGCGGCGGCCTCGCTCTGTTCGGTACACACCACTTCGGTGTGCATGATATCGGCGACCATCTGCCGCCACAGCGGGCTTTTCGAGCCGCCGCCGATCAGGCGGATGCTCTGGCTCTGCAGGCCGGTCTGGCGCAGCAGATCAAGGCCATAACGCAGGCCGAAGGTGGTGCCTTCGACCACCGCGCGACACAGGTTGGCGCGGGTCAGGTTGGTCATGGTCAGGCCCTGCAGGCTGCCGGTGGCGTGGGGCAGGGCGGGCACGCGCTCGCCGTTGAGAAACGGCAGCATGCTCACGCCATCGGCGCCGATCGGCGCCTGTTCGACCAGGGCGTTGAAGGCGTCGAGGTCCAGTTCGAACAGCTCGCGAATCACCCCGGTGGCGTTGGTCAGGTTCATGGTGCAAATCAGCGGCAGCCAACCGCCGCTGGAAGAGCAGAAGGTCGCCACCGAGGCCTGGGGGCTGACGTTCGGCTGGTCGGCAAACGCATACACGGTGCCCGATGAACCCAGGCTCATGGTGATCACGCCGGGGGCGATATTGCCGGTGCCAATGGCGCCCATCATATTGTCGCCGCCACCACTGGACACCACTGCGTTGGGGTTGATGCCCAGGCGCTCGGCGATGGCCGGCAGGATCGTGCCCACCGCGTGGTCGGCTTCAATCAGTGTCGGCAACGCGGCTTGCAGGCGGCCGCTGGGGTCGATGTGCTGGAGCAATGCCACATCCCATTCGCGGCGGCGCACGTTGAAGTAACCGGTGCCCGATGCATCGCCGTACTCCGCGCAGGCGCGGCCGGTGAGCCAGTAGTTGAGGTAATCATGGGGCAGCAGGATATGGGCAATGCGCGCGAAGACGTCGGGGTGCTGTTCGCGGGTCCAGAGCAGCTTGGACACGGTGTAGCCCGGTGCGATGGCCACACCCAGGCGCTCCAGGGAGCCACGTTCGCCGCCCAGATACTGCAGCAACCTGTCGTTCTCTGGCGTGGTTTCGGTGTCGCACCACAGTTTGGCCGGGCGCAACACTTCACCTTGTTCGTCCAGTAGCACCAAGCCATGTTGCTGGCCGGACACGCCGATACCGAGGATGTCCTGGCCATCCACGCCGGCCTGTTGCAGGGCGCGGTGGGTGGCTGCGGTGAAGGCGTCGAGCCATTCCTGGGTGTGTTGTTCACGGCGGCCATTGGCGCCGCTGATCAAGCTGTGCGCGGCGGCGCCCAGGCCCAGCACCTTGCCGCTGGACGCATCGAGGACGATGGCCTTGGTGCCCTGGGTGCCGCAGTCGATGCCGAGGTAGAGGTTTTGCTGGGTCATGATGGAGTGCTCAGCATTATTATTGGGTTGAAAATACGGTCGATGTGGGAGCTGGCTTGCCTGCGATAGCGGCGGTCCAGTCAACCCTGCAGTGACTGCCGGACCGCTATCGCAGGCAAGCCAGCTCCCACCTGTTTAATCCGGGTTGTTCAGCAGGTTTTGCAGTGTGGCTGTGACGCCTTTGTCGCGCAGGCTTGCATAGCAACGCTCGAACGCTGCCACAAACGCCGCCGACTTGGGAATAGCCGTGCCAAAAATCTCTTCTACCCCCAGCAACCGCTGGCTGATCAGCGCGTCGTCGCTCACCAGGTCCTGGCAGAACGCTGCCCGTGGGTCGGGGATGCTGTAACGCACGCCATTTTCATCCATGCCTTTCAAGTACAGCGCCCAGGCCGCCACCACCAGGGCGGCACGCTCAGTCTCGCGCCCGTCGGCAATCAGGCGGTTGATGGTCGGCACGGTGAACTTGGGAAACTTCGATGAACCGTCGGAGCACACGCGCTCCAACTGGTCGGCAATCGCCTGGTTGGAAAAACGCTCCACCAGGGTCTGCTTGTATTCGGACAGGTCGATACCGGGCACCGGTGCCAGGTTCGGCGTGACGTCCAGGTCCATGTAGGCGCGCATATACGCCACGAACACCGGGTCGTTCATGGTCTCGTGAACGAACCGGTAGCCCTTGAGGAACCCCAGGTACGTGAGGGCCAGGTGGCTGCCGTTGAGCAGGCCGATCTTCATTTCTTCATAAGGCGTGACGTCGTCGGTAAATTGCACGCCGACCTTTTCCCAGGCCGGGCGACCGTTAACGAATTTGTCTTCCAGCACCCACTGCACAAACGGCTCGCACACCACCGGCCAGGCATCGTCGATCCCGTGCTGGTCGTGCAGTTGCAGGCGGTGGGCGGTGCTGGTCATTGGCGTGATGCGGTCAACCATGGCATTCGGGAAGCTCACGTTGGCCTTGATCCAGTCATGCAGCCCGGCGTCGTGCAGGGCGGCGAAGGCCAGCAAGGCCTTGCGGGTGACGGCGCCGTTGTGGGGCAGGTTATCGCAGGACATTACCGTGAAGGCCGCGGTGCCCGCCGCGCGGCGCTGGGTCAACGCGGCGCAGATAAAGCCGAACACGGTTTTCGGCGCTCTCGGGTGCGCCAGGTCATGCTGGATCTGCGGCAGGTGGGCCATGAACTCGCCGTTGCTGTCGTCGATGCAGTAGCCGCCTTCGGTGATGGTCAGCGAGACGATGCGGATCTGTGGGCTGGCGAGCTTATCGATCAGCGCCTGGGCGCCGTCTTCGGCCAGCAGCATGTCGCTGATCGAGCCGATCACGCGCACTTGGGTGTCGTCGGTGTCGCCCAGTTCATACAGGGTGAACAAGTAATCCTGGCCGGCCAGGTCGTCGCGCGCCTTGCGGTCTTCACTGCGCAGGCCGACGCCGCAGATGCCCCAGTCCAGGCCCTCGCCGGTGTTCATCAGGGCATCGGTGTAAAACGCCTGGTGCGCACGGTGAAAACCGCCGACGCCAATGTGCGCGATGCCCTGGCGGGTGTCGGCAAGTGCATAGGTCGGCACCTGCACTTCGGGCGCCAGTTGGGTCAGATTGGCTTTATTCAATTTCATCTGGAAATACTCGCGAAATCAGGCGGCAGCGCGCAGTGGACGGGCCACGGCCACGCCATCGGTGTCGAACAAATGGCAGTGCGCCGGGTCCAGGTGCAGTTGCAGCGTCTCGCCGTATTGGCTGGCCATGTCGCCACGGATACGCAGGGTCAGCGGCTCGCCGTTGCGGGTGATGACGTGGCAGAAGGTGTCGCTGCCCAGGCGCTCGCCGACATCGGCGGTGACGGTCAGGGTGGTTTGCCCCGGCGTGGCGATTTCCAGGTGCTCGGGACGAATGCCCAGGGTCACCGCGCTGCCCACGCTCAGGCTGGCGCCGCTCAGCGGCAGGCTGATCAAGGTGCCGGCATCCAGTTGCACCTCACAGCCTTGGCTGTCGACGCGGGTGACCTGGCCCTTGAGGAAGCCCATCTTCGGCGTGCCGAGAAAGCCCGCCACGAACAGGTTGGCCGGCTGATGGTACAGCTCCAGCGGCGAGCCCACCTGTTCGATGCGCCCGCTGTTGAGCACCACCACTTTATCGGCCAGGGTCATGGCTTCGACCTGGTCGTGGGTCACGTAGATCATGGTCGCTTGCAGTTCTTTATGCAGGCGCGCCAGCTCCAGGCGCATCTGCACGCGCAGGGCGGCGTCGAGGTTGGACAGCGGTTCGTCGAACAGGAATATCTTCGGGTTGCGCACAATCGCCCGGCCAATTGCCACGCGCTGGCGCTGGCCACCCGAGAGTTGCTTGGGCTTGCGCTCCAGCAAAGGCCCCAGCTCAAGGATGCGCGCCGCTTCGCTGACTTTGCTCTCGACCAGCTTCTTGTCGACGCCCGCCAGGTCCAGGGCAAACGACATGTTCTTGCGCACGCTCATGTGCGGGTACAGCGCGTAGGTCTGGAACACCATGGCCAGGTCGCGCTTGGCCGGGGTCACTTCGGTGATGTCGCGGCCATCGAGTTCGATGGTGCCGTCGCTGACTTCTTCCAGGCCGGCAATCAGGCGCAGCAGCGTGGATTTGCCACAGCCCGAGGGGCCGACGAACACCACGAATTCCTTGTCGTTCACTTCCAGGTCAATGCCCTTGATGATGGAAAAACCTTCGAAGCCTTTTTGCAGATTCTTGATTTTCAGGTTGGCCATGATGGGCCTCCTTTTCGAATTATTATTTGACGGCGCCAAAGGACAACCCGCGTACCAACTGCTTCTGGCTGATCCAGCCAAAGATCAGGATCGGCGCGCAGGCCAGGGTCGAGACGGCGGACAGCTTGGCCCAGAACAAGCCTTCGGGGCTGGAGTACGAGGCGATCAAGGCGGTCAACGGCGCGGCGCTGGACGAGGTCAGGTTCAGCGACCAGAACGCCTCGTTCCAGCACAGGATCAACGACAGCAACACCGTGGAGGCAAGGCCACCCTTGGCAATCGGCAGCAGCACGCGCACCATTTCCTGCCACAGGGTGGCGCCGTCCAGGCGGGCGGCTTCGAGGATGTCCTTGGGGATGTCCTTGAAGTAGGTGTACACCATCCACACCACAATCGGCAGGTTGATCAGGGTGTAGATGATGATCAGCGCAATGCGCGTATCCAGCAGGCCAAAGCTCTTGGCCAACAGGTAGATCGGCATCAGCACGCCCACCGGCGGCAGCATCTTGGTCGACAGCATCCACAGCAGGGTGCCCTTGGTGCGCTGGGTTTCGTAGAACGCCATGGAGTAGGCGGCCGGCACCGAAATCAGCAGGCACAGGGCGGTAGCGCTGAACGAAATCACCACCGAGTTCCAGGCGTAGGCGAAGTAATTGCTGCGCTCGTTGATGTGCAGGTAGTTCTCCAGCGTTGGCGTGAAGATGAACTGCGGCGGGGTGGCGAACGCGTCGATTTCAGTTTTGAAACTGGTCAGCACCATCCAGAAGATCGGGAAGAAAATCAGGATCGCGATGGCCCAGGCCAGCGTGCCGAGCAACAGGCTTTGCAGGCGGCGGGATTGTTGAAGCGTCATGGCGCGGCCCTCAAGGCTTGTCAGTCAGGTTTTTGCCGATCATCCGCACCAGGATGATCGCCGCGATATTGGCGATGACCACGGCAATCAAGCCGCCGGCCGAGGCCATGCCCACGTCGAACTGCACCAGCGCCTGGTTGTAGATCAAGTAGGCGAGGTTGGTCGAGGCGTAGCCCGGGCCACCGTTGGTGGTGGTGAAGATTTCGGCGAACACCGAGAGCAGGAAGATGGTTTCGATCATCACCACCACGGCAATCGGGCGGGCCAGGTGGGGCAAGGTCAGGTGCCAGAAAATCGCAATGGCGCCGGCACCGTCCAGGCGTGCGGCCTCCTTTTGTTCCTGGTCCAGGGACTGCATGGCGGTCATCAGCAGCAGGATCGCGAAGGGCAGCCATTGCCACGACACAATGATGATGATCGACAGCAGCGGGTAATGCGCCAGCCAGTCCACCGGCTCGGCACCGAAGAACTTCCACACCGCCGCGAGGATCCCCGACACGGGGTGAAAAATCAGGTTCTTCCAGATCAGCGCGCCGACGGTGGGCATAATGAAGAACGGCGAAATCAGCATCACCCGCACGATGCCGCGCCCCAGGAACTCACTGGCCTCCAGCAGCGCACTGATCAACACGCCGAACACCACGCTGATGAGCAACACGCTGCCCACCAGCAACAGAGTATTGGTAGCGCCGGGCAGGAACCCCGAATCGGTGATGAAGTAGCTGAAGTTCTCCAGCCCCACGAATTGGTTTTCGCCGGGGTAGAGCAGGTTGTAGCGGATCAGCGAAAAGTACAGGGTCATGCCCAGCGGCACGATCATCCACAGCAGCAGCAAGGCCACCGAGGGGCTGACGAGAAACCAGCCGGGGTTGGCCAGACGGTTTTTGGTGGGTGTATTCATGATAATCAAGGCCAGATAGAGACAGGTGCGCAAAAGCCCTGTAGGAGCGAGCTTGCTCGCGAAAAAGGTACATCCGACACAGCGATGCGCTTGGAATACCTTCGCGAGCAAGCTCGCTCCTACAGGTTATGGGGTTACTTGGGGTAACCAGCCCGCTTCATTTCCCGCTCGGTGGTGTTCTGCGCGGCGGTCAATGCCGCATCGACGGTCTGCTGACCGGTCAACGCACCCGAGAAGAACTTGCCCACCTGGGTACCAATCGCCTGGAATTCAGGAATGGTCACCAACTGGATACCGATATACGGCACCGGCTTCTCGGTCGGCTTGGTCGGGTCGGCCACCTTGAGCGATTCCAGCGTCACCTTCGCGAACGGTGCAGCCTTCATGTACTCATCGCTGTAGGTGGATTGGCGCGTACCGGGCGGCACATTGGCGATGCCATCGGTCTTGGCCACCAACTGCCCGTATTCCTTGGACGTGGCCCAACTGGTGAACACCTTGGCGGCGTCCTTGGCTTTGGAACTGGTCGGGATCGCCAGGCTCCAGGAGTACAGCCACGAGGTGCCCTTATCGGTCTTCTCGTGGGGCGCAAAAGTGAAGCCGACATGCTCGGCGACCTTACTCTGGCTCTTGTCGGTAACAAACGAGCCCGCCACGCTGGCATCTACCCAGATCGCGCATTTGCCGCTGTTGAACAGCGCCAGGTTTTCATTGAAGCCGTTGCTGGAGGCACCCGGCGGGCCGGATTTCTTCATATTGTCGACGTAGAAGTTCAGCGCATCCTTCCACTCGGGGCCGTTGAATTCTGGCTGCCATTTCTCATCGAACCAGCGCGCGCCGAAGCCGTTGGCCAGGGTGGTGATCAGCGCCATGTTCTCACCCCAACCGGCTTTGCCGCGCAGGCACAGGCCGTATTGCTCTTTGGACTTGTCGGTGAGCTTGGCCGCGTATTCGCCGATCTGGCTCCAGGTCGGGTGCTCAGGCATGCTCAGCCCGGCGTCCTTGAACAGGTCGGTGCGATAATAGGTGATCGAGCTCTCGGCGTAGAACGGCAGGGCGTACAACGAGCCCTTGACCGACAAGCCGTCACGCACCGAAGGGAACACATCGTCGAGGTCGTAGGACGCCGGCAAGTCCTTCATCGGCTCCAGCCAACCCTTGGCGCCCCAGAGTGCGGCTTCGTACATGCCGATGGTCAACACATCGAACTGCCCGCCCTGGGTGGCGATGTCGGTGGTCAGGCGTTGGCGCAGTACGTTTTCTTCGAGCACTACCCAGTTCAGCTTGATCTCCGGATGCTCGGCCTCGAAGGTTTTCGAGAGCTTCTGCATGCGGATCATGTCGCTGTTATTGACGGTGGCAATGGTCAGGGTTTGCGCGCCAAGGCTGACGGCGCTGAGGGTCATGCAGGTACAGGCAAGCAATGCTTTTGCTGTGAACTTCATCGCGCACTCCATTTCCGCGCCCAGGGGGCTACAGAAGGACGGTTATTGTTGTTGTGTCTTCCTACAAGGAGTCAGGAAGAGTGTGCGTTGATTACAGCCTTCAAAAGCGGCGGTGACAAATCCTTGGGAGCACGCCCACTGATACTTTTTTGCACTCAGTGATCGCCCTCAAACCAAGCTTGAGGGCGATCGATGCAGGGTTTAGCGCTCGATATCAGCCAATACGCGTTCAGCCAACAACCTGGATACCTCAATCAACTGTGCAATACCCAGCGCACCTTCTCGTCGCGAGCCGTCGAGTTCAAAGGCGAAATCGCAGGTGAGGGCGTGGGCAGAGGCGAGTGGCTCGCTGAGGTTGACCAGCAGGTCTTGGGTGCAGATGCCGTCTTTAACGGTGAATAGCACGCTGGCAGCTGGATCGAGCGAGGGATTTGGGGTGGGTTTGATCATGGTCAAGCTCCGCAGATGTATTAAAGAAGCCGGAGAAATACAGGCCGCGACGCCCGACCGCTGAGTGTGCAGCGGTGTACGGAGACTAGAGATCGAGTGTCCTAGGGGCAACCTCAACGCCTTGTAAGACGTTTCTGTTTTTCCCAATACCTAGCCGAACGGACAGTTGTTTGGCTTAGCGCCGGCCAGCAACATCTTTCTTGCGCCAGTTCGGCGCTATTCCCTTTGCACACATCAACGTCATGACCGCGTTTGAGCATCCCTGCGCGCTAAAAAAGGACGAAACATGAAAGACACCGATACTGAAATCCAACCATCAACTCGCCCAATCAAAGCCATCTACGACTACGCGACACTTGGCTCGAGAACACGTATGGGCGGAGAAATTATCACTGCAAGCACCAGCCTCGAGATCCATGACTTGCGCATCGCGTGCGTCGGCGACCGAGTGCGCTACCCCGATGGCAAAGAGAGCGAAATTGTCTCGGGAGCAGGTTTCGCGGCCACCTACAAAGGTCTGCCCATCGCCATTGTCGGCAGCACTACCGACAACGGCGACACCGTGACGAGCAGCCTGCAAAACCTGGCCCAGGTGGTGGAGTACGCGGACGGCGAGGGTATTCCTGGTCTTCTAAAGGCTGGTTATCGCGTGGAGAGTCAGATGTGAGGCGCTACAACATCACCACCGGTTCAACCACCACGGTGGGTGGCAAGGTAACCAGCGGTTGTGAGGGCACCAGTTTCAACGGCGAAATGATCTCGAGGGAGGGTGACCGGGTCGCTTGTCCGGCTTGCGGCACTGAAGGCTTCATCGCGCTTACCGGCCCTCATTTGCACGAAGAGTGGAACGGCAAACAAGCGGCGCTGGAGGGTGATCTGTGCATCTGCAAATGCGATCCGCCGCCGCAGTTGATTGCCAATCAGAGTTCCAAATCTCAGGAGTTCGGTCCCCAACCTCAACGTGTCACCCCGATTGTAATGAGGCCGACTGCATCCGCCTCGCCCCCTGCGAATTATGCCGCGCCCGCTGCGTCGAATCGTGCCGCTGATGCCTGCGTTTTCGCCAAGTCCTGCGTTTCGGTACCGGCCGGTTCTACAGCTGCGGGCACCGCCCCGGAAAATGCCAAAAACTTTGGTACCACGGCCCTTATGGCCTCAACCGGTACCACGGGCGCCGTCGGCAGGGTAGCCGGCACACTCGGCAGCGACCTCGGTACCTGGGCTGTACGAGGCTTGGCCGGCGCCAGTTCGGCCCTCAACCTCGTGCTGCTGGCATTCTGGCCACGGGATATCGGTGACTCAACGCTGTACACCCCGGAGCAGTTGGAGGGGATGCGTTTGGCCAGCACACGAGTGCGTTTCCAGTTTCGCCAGGATGAGTCCGGTGAACTGCGTGTTTACGGCCTACATACCCAACCTGGCAGTGGCGCTGACCGTGTGCCGGTTGCACAAGCCCGGTGGAATGTGGACAAAAGCGCGATGGTGGCGGTGCTGGATGGCATCAGCATCACATGGACGCCGAACCATGGGCCGGTTGTCAGCGTGCCGAGCCCGTATCCCGGAACACCGGAACGCTTGGATAACGTGTTTGTTCATCCGATTGCGGTGGGGCAAGATTCGGCAATCAGTCACTATCCAGGGCGGGATGCAGAAAACATCACCTGGCAGGATACGATCATTTCGTTTCCGGCTGATTCGGGTGTGCCGCCGTTGTATTTGGTGTTTGCCAAGCCGGCGGTCAGGCCGTTGGAGGTTGGGCAGGCAGCTGATTTGATGAGTCGTAGCCGTAAGGATGGGCTGGATATTGACCATATTCCTGCGCAAAAGGCGCTTGAATTGGCGTTAAGGCATCGTATGGCGGATTTGACGGAGGAGGAGGTTCAGAGCTTTCTACGTCGTGGCGCTAGCATCGCTATACCAGTCAGAGTGCATCAGAATTACAGTGAGACCTATGGTGGCCGAAATACTAAATCCAGGCAGAGTAAAGATGCTAAAGACCTTCGAGCAGCGGTGAACAGTAACGTGGATGCAATTAAGCGAGGGTTGCTCGAAGAGGGATTCGCTGAGTTCGATATCGAGGCCGCTCGTCAAAAATTACATGACATCAACCAAGCTCAGGGGTGGTATTGATGGACGCCGTGACCATTGAAAGTTGGATCAAGCATCTAGGATGGACCTATGAGAATTTAATTTTCCATAAAGTTATTCCGGACCGACCACTCACTGAACTCTACCACGGGCGTGATTGGTTATCGCTGAAAAAGCCAGGTGACGGCCTGGAATTAAGTTTCTGGGCTGAGACGAGGAGGTTCGAGCGACTCTTCATCACCCTGCGTTCTACTGTTGAAGGTACAACAGAGTACAAGGGTGAACTTCCCAAGCCTTTCGCGTTATTAACATCCAAGTCAGAGGTGCGAGCAGCTTTCGGTATGCCCATGGAGTCACAAGGCCTGACGAAGCTGCCTTTGGATACAGTATTAGGTGGATTTGACACTTACGCGCTGGATCAGATTAACTTCCCAAATTTAAAAGTGTCCTTTCAGTACACATCAACAATGCAGATCAAAACGTTGGTGTTTTCGTTAATCAACCGAGGGCATCCCTAATACAGCAGAAAATTCATCTCTAACGTGGGAAAAAACCTTGGCACCATAGCCGCCATTTTTTTCGATGATCGTTGCTCCGCAGAGCGCAAGAACGACCAAGGTGAGGTACTGATGAACGCCTCAATGATCGTATTATTGATAAAGAATCTGGGACACCCGTATGAATCGCTGATTGCAGAGGGTGTTATCCCTAATATGCCGTTACGAGAGCTTTATGAGGGAAGGGACTGGCTAGATATAGAGCCAGAGGACGGAGTGGAGTTGAGCTTTGCGACTGATTCCAGATGTTTGGAAACGTTATACGTTATTCTTGCTCAAACCGTCGAGGGGCAGCCGGTGTATAGAGGTAAGCTGCCACCGCCGCTAGCGCTATCGATGAATAAGGCTGACATACAGGAGTTGTTCGGAATACCTCTAGAGTCGAAAGGTCCGACAGAGCTTCCCCTAAATAGAAAAACGGGCGGATGGGATGCATACAGGCTCGACTCAACGATACATCCACGTGCCAAAATGATATTTAAATATGCGCAGGACTATAGGGTTAATACGCTGGTTTTCACTCTTTACGATGAGTGACTCATAAATGTGGTCTTTCCCGTCTGCGAGCGTGAGACTGATATGAAGGAGGGTGAATGGATGTCGTAATGGTTAATCGTCTGATTACGAGGATAGGCTTTGCCCATGCTGAGCTCTTCGCTGATGGTGTGGTTACTAATGATGCCTTTAAACCATCGATAGTAGATTGTGATAATGAATACTTGATACAGAAGCCGGAGGAGGGAGTTGAGCTATGGTTTCGATCAAAAGATGCGGCTCTCGAAAAAGTTCTTTTTTCACTAATAAGTATGGTTGATGGTGCCCGCCCTTACAGTGGCGAATTACCTTTATCGATGACGGCCAGTATGAGTCGGATCAATGTCCGTAAAATGCTTGGAGCACCTTTTGAGTCGAAGGAGCCGGTTAAAATTTTAAGATATCGAGGGTACGGTGGTAGCGACATCTACCGCATGGATGATTTTGGTTATCCATGTGTTCACGTCGGACTTCAATATCGTTATGACGATATGGTATGTAGCATGGGCTTCTATTTGGGTGATGTACACCGTAATTGAACTTGCTCTGAAAATTAAATTCGACTAAGTAGTAATGTTCACACGCGCAGCGCGTGGGAGTAATCACTTCAAGCCAGATTCTGTTCGGTTAACCATTGCTCCGCTAACTGTCCAGAGTGGGGTGCTTAGTTCAATATTCGGACCGCTCGCCGATAATTACATGGCGTTAACCCAGTTCAGGGGTGGTAATGATGGATGCGTTAGCGATTAAGTTGTGGGTAAAGAATTTAGGGCTTGGTTTCACCGAGCTTGTAGCTGAAGGGAAAATTCCCAACCAGCCGCTGGTGAAATCGTTTGAGGACAGCAATTGGCCAACCATGCAACCAGTAGAAGGCGTGGAGTTGCTCTTCAGTGATACGACCAAGTCCTTGAAACAGATCCTGATCACACTCATCCCGACGAGCGGGCAACCGGTTTATGCTGGACGGTTACCCAGTCCATTTTCCCTGATGATTAATCAGCAAAGTGTACGTAGTGCTCTGGGAGAACCTCTGGATTCGAGAGGTCGTGCCAGGCTTCCGGGCGGGCTGGGTATACGAGGGGGATGGGACGCATATAAGCTGTCTAGCGAATGGCATTCGAATGCAAAAGTTATAATTGGTTATCTTGAAAATTATGCCGTGAATAACATCAGTTTTTCGTTGATTAATGAGGAGGGTCTTGCCCAGCCATAGAGCGTCGAACTACGGGGAATGAGCCAGCTAGTTCAATTTATTTCAAGCCAAATTCTGCTCCGTCAACCGCTGCACCGCCAACCGCCGATAGTGAGATGGCGTCATCCCCTTAAGCTGCTGAAACCGCCGATTAAAGTTGGAAATATTATTAAACCCCGACTCAAAACAAACATCCGTCACCGCCTTGTCCCCATCGGCCAGCAATTCACAGGACTTGCTGATGCGCAGCCGATTGACGAATTCAATAAAAGTCCGCCCGGTCGCCTGTTTGAACACCCGGGAAAAATACGTCGGCTTCATCCCCAGGTACTCCGCCACTTCCTCCAGCGGCAACTCTCGGGCGTAGTGGGCAAAGATGTAGTCCACCGCGCGGTTGGTGCGGTCGATGCTGTGTTCGTCGGCTTGCTGTGGCGTGGTCACGCCGGACAGTAACTGGTAGTCCTCACAGGCGCTTAATACTTCCAGCAGGATAAAGAAGTGCCCCAGGCGTGCCATGCCTTGGGCGTCTTCGATGCGTTGCATCAGGGTCATGGCGTGGGCGATGGTTTTTTTGCAGCGAAATTCAATGCCGTATTGCGCACGTTCCAGCAGCGGCGCCAGGCTTTTGAGTTCGGTGAAGATGTGGCTGCCGTGTTCGAACAATTCATCGGTGAAGTTCACCAGCATGTCGCGCTTGGGTACGACCTCGTCTTCTTCCACCTGGCTGATCCAGTTATGCGGCAGGTTGGGGCCGGTGAGGAACAGGCTTTCGGGGTAGAAGTTGCCGATGTAGTCGCCGATAAACACCTTGCCTGAGCTGGCGACGATCAGGTGCAGCTCGTATTCCTTGTGGAAATGCCAGCGCACCAGGGGGCAGGGGAAGCCGTGCTGGCGATAGATGATGGACAGGCCGTTGTGGTCGTCCATCAGCTCGTAGGAAGGGTCGGTGATGCGCGTTGCTCGGGTCATGCTGCCGTCGCTTTATTGTGGTCGCTGCGTAGGATAATGCCCCGTCGCGCGCGACCTCGCCAGCGCCAGTGTTTATAGGGTGCGGTTTTTGGCCTCGATCCACTGGGACATGTACTGGGTACTTTTATGCGCGTGGTGGCGCAGCATGCTGCCGGTGAAGTTGTCTCGGCGATGGGCGGCAAGGTTGCTGCGGCAACGTTCCAGGCATTCCACCAAGGCGGGCCCGTGGAGGTCCTGGTCATACCGCCGGGCCAGGAGTTGGCGCCCTTGTTCCTGGGCCTGGGTCCAGCGCTCGCGGTTTTGGTAAAGGGCCACGGCAGCGGCGGCCAGGGCCGGGGCGTCCTCTGCGATCACGCCGGGCCAGGGCTGGTCATCGCCCATGGCCTCGGCGCCGATGGGGGTGGTGACATTCGGCGTGCCGCACAACATCGCATCGACCAACTTGCCCTTGATGCCGGCGCCAAAGCGCAGCGGTGCCAGGCAAATGCGCGCGGCGGTCATGACTTGCAGCGCATCTTCGGCCCAGTTCATCACATGAAAGCCCTGCGCCGGGTTGTGCAGAGCGGTGGCCTTGGGCGGGGTGTAGGCGCCGTAGATATGCAACTGCGCGCCCGGCAGTTGTTGGCGAATCAGCGGCCACAGGCTGTGCTTCATCCATAGCACCGCATCCCAGTTGGGCGCGTGGCGGAAGTTGCCGATGCTGAGGAAATGCGCACGGTCTTCAAAGGGTGCAAATGCGTCGGTGGGCGGTTGCAGCATCAACGGGCACCAGTGGAGCAGGGTGGCAGGCACTTTGAACTGTTCGGTGAGCAGGCGGATCTCCACGTCGGAGATCATCAGGCTGATGTCACAGCGGTAAATGGCGGCGATTTCGCGTTTGGCCAGGTCGGTATTGGCCATGCGCTGGAACTCGTCCTCCAATGCCGGCGCGAACAGGGCGCTGAAGTCGTCGCTGTCGGGGTTGGCTTTTACTTGTTCTTTAAAACGCTGGTGGCGGGCGTCGCGCAGGCTTTGCAGGTCGGAGGTCTCCAGCACCCGCAGCGCGTCGGGGCAGCATTGTTCCACGCGCCAGCCGAATTGCTCCTCCATCATGAAACGGTCGAACAGCACGATATCCGGGGCCAGTTCGCGGACAAAATCATCGAAACTGCTGTTATTGAGTTCGATGGCGCGTTCGGCGATTCCGAGTGCCGGCAAGTCGGCCTTGTGCTCGCCGATGGTGGCGGGGCTGCTGAAGGTAATGTCCCAACCTTGCGTAAGAAAGCTCTCAAGGATTTGCATCATATGCCCGCCCGCTGCCGAGGAGCGGGGCTCGGGCCAGACGTAGCCAATGACCAGGACTTTGGTGGCGGGCTGATTCATCGACGAAGGTTTCCTTAGAAGGGCAGGCGAAAAGCGCGCAATTAAACCACAACCTCAGGACATGACAATTTGTGTCTGGCGGTAGGTAGCTTCGGCACTTTGTGGTTAACTTCCGCCTCTCGAATTCGTTTAACCAAACCCAGCATAAGGATTCCGTTCATGGCTCAAGTCACCCTTAAAGGCAACCCGGTCCAGGTTGAAGGCCAATTGCCGAAAGTCGGCGCCAAAGCTGCAGACTTCACCCTGACCGCCGGCGATCTGTCCAACGCCACCCTGGCTACCTTTGCCGGCAAGCGCAAAGTGCTGAACATCTTCCCAAGCGTTGACACCCCAACCTGCGCCACTTCGGTGCGCAAGTTCAACGCCCAGGCCAACGATGTGGCCAACACCGTGGTGCTGTGCATCTCCTCCGACCTGCCATTCGCCCAAGCGCGTTTCTGTGGTTCCGAAGGCCTGGAAAACGTGAAGAACCTGTCGGATTTCCGCAACGCCGACTTCGCCGTTGACTATGGTGTTTCCATCGCTGACGGCCCGCTGCAGGGCCTGACCGCACGCGCTGTCGTGGTACTGGACGAAAACGACAACGTGCTGCACAGCGAGTTGGTCAAGGAAATCGCTGAAGAGCCAAACTACGACGCCGCCCTGGCTGTGTTGAAGTAACTGTTTCTACGTATGACTGTCGTTTGGCAGTAACACGTATGATGCATGATTGCGGCCTGGCCTAGTCCAGGCCGTTTTTATTTGAGCGTCAGCGGCTTAGCGAAATAGCCGGTGGACTAAGATCAAAAGTTAAACGTTGTAAGCCTAAGGTAAATAGCCGGTAAAGGTGCTTTTCTAAACGCACCCCAGTGCTTATCTTTCAGCCTCCCGAAGAAGAAGCTCTCACCCCCAATGGTTGATCACTCCATGCAATCCTCCTCCCGCAACTCCCGCCGCTGGCTGTTTGGCCTGCTCGTGCTGCTGGTTATCGCCGGCCTGTGCTGGAAATTCTGGCCCAGTGGCGCGGCCCATAAAGATGCTCCGGCGGGGCACACGGGCAAGACCGGCATGGCGCGCCCGGGCTTCGGTGGTTCCACCGGGCCGGTGCCGGTGCGTGTGGCACCGGCGGTGCTGGGGGAGTTTCCGGTGTACTACAAGGCGCTGGGCACCGTCACTGCGCTGAACACCATTAATGTGCGCAGCCGGGTGGGCGGTGAGCTGGTCAAGATCGCCTTCGAGGAAGGGCAGATGGTCAAGGCCGGCGACCTGCTGGCAGAAATCGACCCACGCAGCTACCAGAACGCTTTGCTCCAGGCCCAGGGCACCTTGCTGCAGAACCAGGCCCAGTTGAAGAACGCCCAGGTTGATGTGCAGCGTTATCGCGACCTGTACGCCCAGGACAGTATCGCCAAGCAAACCCTGGACACCGCCGAAGCGCTGGTTCTGCAATACCAGGGCACGGTCAAGACCAACCAGGGCGCGGTGGACGACGCCAAACTCAACCTGGAATTCACCAAGATCCGCGCGCCCATCAGTGGCCGCGTCGGTTTGCGCCAGCTTGACGTCGGCAACCTGGTGGCCGCCAACGACACCACCGCCCTGGCGGTGATCACCCAGACCCAGCCGATCAGCGTGGCTTTCACCCTGCCGGAAAATACCCTGGAAACCGTGCTGGCCCGTTACCACGCCGGTAACAAGTTGCCCGTGGAAGCCTGGGACCGTAGCGACGTGAAAAAACAGGCGGTCGGTGTACTGCAAAGCCTGGACAACCAGATTGACGTGACTACCGGCACGCTGAAATTCAAGGCGCGTTTCGATAATAAGGACCAGGCGCTGTTTCCCAACCAGTTCGTCAATGTGCACCTGCTGGCCGATACCTTGAACAACGTGGTGCTGGCGCCTTCCGCGGCGATCCAGTTCGGCAACAATGGCACCTTTGTCTACAAGCTCGACGGCGACAAGAAGGTCAAGGTCCAGCCGCTGGTGGTGGGCGACACCGATGGCGAAAACACCGTGATCAAGGAAGGCCTGGCCGCTGGCGACCGCGTGGTGCTGGAAGGTACTGACCGCCTCAAGGACGGCAGCGAGATCGAAGTGGTCAACGCCAGCAGCGAAGTGCCGACTACCCCGACCGAACACCTGCAAGGCAAGCCCGCAGCAAAAGGGGAGACCGGTGCTGATGCCGGCAAGGCGCAAAAGGTCGGTTCATGAACCTGTCGCGCCTGTTCATCCTTCGCCCGGTCGCCACCACGCTGAGCATGCTGGCCATTGTCCTGGCCGGCATCATCGCGTACCGCCTGCTGCCGGTGTCGGCGTTGCCCCAGGTGGATTACCCGACCATCCGGGTGATGACCCTGTACCCCGGCGCCAGCCCCGATGTGATGACCAGCGCGGTCACCGCACCGCTGGAGCGCCAGTTCGGGCAGATGCCCGGGCTGACCCAGATGGCGTCCACCAGCTCCGGCGGTGCCTCGGTGCTGACCCTGCGTTTCAACCTCGACATCAATATGGATGTGGCCGAGCAACAGGTGCAGGCCGCGATCAACGCCGCCACCAACCTGCTGCCCAAGGACTTGCCGGCGCCGCCGGTGTACAACAAGGTCAACCCGGCGGATACCCCGGTGCTGACCCTGGCAATCACCTCCAAAACCATGTTGCTGCCCAAGCTCAACGATCTGGTCGACACGCGCATGGCGCAGAAAATCGCGCAGATCAGCGGCGTCGGCATGGTCAGCATCGCTGGTGGCCAGCGCCAGGCCGTGCGCATCAAGGTCAACCCCGAGGCCCTGGCGGCCAATGGCTTGAACCTCTCGGACGTGCGCGCCCTGATCGCCGCCTCCAACGTCAACCAGCCCAAGGGTAACTTTGACGGCCCCACCCGCGTGTCGATGCTCGACGCCAACGACCAGTTGGTCTCGCCTGAGCAATATGCCGAACTGATCCTGGCCTACAACAATGGCGCGCCGCTGCGGCTCAAGGATGTGGCGCAGATCGTCGACGGCGCCGAAAACGAGCGTCTCGCCGCCTGGGCCAACGAGAACCAGGCCGTGCTGCTCAATATCCAGCGCCAGCCAGGCGCCAACGTGATCGAGGTGGTGGACCGCATCAAGGCGCTGCTGCCGAGCATCACCGACAACCTGCCGGCCGGCCTGGACGTGACGGTGCTCACCGACCGTACCCAGACCATCCGCGCCTCGGTCAAAGACGTACAACATGAGCTTCTGATCGCCATTGCCCTGGTGGTGATGGTGACGTTCCTGTTCCTGCGCCGCGTCAGCGCCACGATCATTCCGTCCATCGCCGTGCCGCTGTCCCTGGTGGGCACCTTTGGCGTGATGTACCTGGCCGGATTCTCCATCAATAACCTGACGCTGATGGCCCTGACCATCGCCACCGGGTTTGTGGTGGACGACGCCATCGTGATGCTGGAGAACATCTCGCGCTATATCGAGGAAGGCGAGACGCCGATGGCGGCTGCGCTCAAGGGCGCCAAGCAGATCGGTTTCACCCTGATATCCCTGACCTTGTCGCTGATTGCGGTGTTGATCCCGCTGCTGTTCATGGCTGATGTGGTCGGGCGGCTGTTCCGTGAATTTGCCATCACCCTGGCCGTGGCGATCCTGATTTCCCTGGTGGTGTCCCTGACCCTTACGCCCATGATGTGCGCGCGCCTGCTCAAGCGCGAACCCAAGGAAGAAGAGCAGGGCCGCTTCTACAAAGCCAGCGGCGCCTGGATTGACTGGTTGATCGAAGCCTATGGCCGCAAGCTGCAATGGGTGCTCAAGCACCAGCCGCTGACGTTGCTGGTGGCCATCGCTACCCTGGGGCTTACGGTGGTGCTGTACCTGGTGGTGCCCAAGGGTTTTTTCCCGGTGCAGGACACCGGGGTGATCCAGGGCATTTCCGAAGCGCCGCAGTCGATTTCCTTTGCGGCCATGAGCCAACGCCAGCAGGAGTTGGCGAAGATCATCCTCGCCGACCCGGCGGTCGAGAGCCTGTCGTCCTACATTGGTGTGGACGGCGATAACGCCACCCTCAGCAGCGGCCGCTTGCTGATCAACCTCAAGGCCCACGGCCAGCGCGACTTGAGCGCCGCCCAGGTGATCACCCGCCTGCAACCGCAGATCGACAAGCTGGTGGGCATCCGCCTGTTCATGCAGCCGGTGCAGGACCTCACCATCGAGGACCGGGTCAGCCGTACCCAGTACCAGTTCAGCATGTCTTCGCCAGACGCCGAGTTGTTGGCATTGTGGAGCGGCAAGCTGGTACACGCCCTCAGCCAGTTGCCGGAACTCACAGACGTCGCCAGCGACCTGCAGGACAAAGGCTTGCAGGTGTACCTGGTGATTGACCGCGATGCGGCCTCGCGCCTGGGCGTGAGTGTCTCTACCATCACCGATGCGTTGTATGACGCCTTCGGCCAGCGGCAGATCTCCACCATCTACACCCAGGCCAGCCAGTACCGAGTGGTGTTGCAGGCCCAGTCCGGCGAAACCCTCGGCCCGGCGGCTCTCAACCAGATCCATGTGAAGACCACCGACGGTGGCCAGGTACGCCTGTCGAGCCTGGCCCATGTGGAGCAGCGCCAGGCGCAGTTGGCAATTGCCCATATCGGCCAGTTCCCGGCGGTGATGATGTCGTTCAACCTGGCGCCCGGCGTGGCGCTGGGTAAAGGTGTGGAATTGATCAACCAGACCCAGAAGGACATCGGCATGCCGGTGGGCGTGCAAACCCAGTTCCAGGGCGCGGCCCAGGCGTTCGAAGCCTCATTGTCGAGCACCTTGCTGTTGATCCTGGCGGCGGTGGTCACCATGTACATCGTGCTCGGTGTGCTCTATGAGAGCTATATCCACCCGATCACCATCCTCTCGACCTTGCCGTCGGCGGCGGTGGGGGCCTTGCTGGCGTTGCTGCTCAGCGGCAATGACCTGGGCATGATTGCGATCATCGGCATCATCCTGCTGATCGGTATCGTGAAAAAGAACGCGATCATGATGATCGACTTCGCCCTCGACGCCGAACGTAACCAGGGCCTGGACCCGCAGACCGCGATCTACCAGGCCGCGCTGTTGCGCTTCCGGCCGATCCTGATGACCACCCTGGCCGCCTTGTTCGGTGCGGTGCCGTTGATGCTCGCCAGTGGCTCCGGGGCCGAACTGCGCCAGCCCCTGGGCCTGGTGATGGTCGGTGGCTTGCTGGTGAGCCAGGTATTGACGCTGTTCACCACGCCGGTGATCTACCTGTACTTCGATCGTCTTGGCCGGCGCTGGCGCAAAGAGCCGCAACGCCTGGAGCCGGTTGAGCCATGAACCTGTCCGGACCTTTCATCCGCCGGCCGGTCGCCACCATGCTGCTGAGCCTGGCGATCATGTTGCTCGGTGGCGTCAGCTTCAACCTGCTGCCGGTGTCGCCATTGCCGCAGATCGACTTCCCGGTGATTGTGGTGTCGGCCAGCTTGCCCGGTGCCAGCCCCGAGGTGATGGCGTCTACGGTGGCCACGCCGCTGGAGCGCTCATTCGGCGCGATTGCCGGTATCACCACCATGAGCAGTTCGTCGAGCCAGGGCTCGACGCGGGTGATTCTGGCGTTCGATTCCGACCGCGACATCAACGGCGCGGCGCGCGAAGTGCAGGCGGCCATCAACGCGTCGCGCAACCTGCTGCCCAGTGGTATGCGCAGCATGCCCACCTACAAGAAGATCAACCCATCCCAGGCGCCGATCATGGTGCTGTCGCTGACCTCTGACGTGTTGCAGAAGGGCCAGTTGTACGACCTGGCCTCGACCATCCTGTCCCAGAGCCTGTCCCAGGTGCCGGGTGTGGGCGAAGTGCAGATCGGCGGCAGTTCGCTGCCGGCGGTGCGCATCGAACTGGAACCCAAGGCCCTCGATCAGTACGGCGTTGCCCTGGACGATGTGCGCAACACCATCGCCAATGCCAACCAGCGCCGGCCCAAAGGCTCGCTGGAAGACAGCGAGCGCAATTGGCAGATCCAGGCCAACGACCAGTTGGAAAAAGCCAAGGACTATGAGCCCCTGCTGATTCGCTACCAGGACGGCGCCGCCCTGCGCCTCAAGGACGTGGCGAAGATCACTGATGGCGTGGAAGACCGCTACAACAGCGGTTTCTTCAACAATGATTCGGCGGTGTTGCTGGTGATCAACCGCCAGTCCGGCGCCAACATCATCGAAACGGTGCGGCAGATCAAGGCGCAGTTGCCGGCCTTGCAGGCGGTGTTGCCGTCCAGCGTCAAGCTCAGCCTGGCCATGGACCGATCGCCCGTGATCACCGCCACCCTGCATGAGGCGGAAATGACCCTGCTGATTGCCGTGGGGCTGGTGATCCTGGTGGTGTACCTGTTCTTGGGTAACTTCCGTGCTTCGCTGATCCCGACCCTGGCGGTGCCGGTGTCGTTGGTGGGCACCTTCGCGGTGATGTACCTGTACGGCTTTTCGCTGAACAACTTTTCGCTGATGGCGTTGATCCTCGCCACCGGGCTGGTGGTGGATGATGCCATCGTGGTGCTGGAGAACATTTCCCGGCACATCGACGAGGGTGTGCCGCCGATGAAGGCGGCGTACCTGGGCGCCCAGGAAGTCGGCTTTACCTTGCTGTCGATGAACGTGTCGCTGGTGGCGGTGTTCCTGTCCATCCTGTTCATGGGCGGGATTGTCACTAACCTGTTCCGCGAGTTTTCCATCACCTTGTCGGCGGCGATCATCGTTTCGCTGATTGTCTCGTTGACCCTGACGCCCATGCTGTGCGCCCGCTGGTTGAAGCCACATGTGAAGGACCGGCAGACCGGTTTGCAGCGCTGGAGCCAGAAGGTCAACGACCGTATGGTCGCTGGCTACGCCACCAGCCTGGATTGGGTGCTGCGCCATCGGCGGCTGACCTTGCTCAGCCTGTTGGTCACCGTGGGCGTGAATATCGCGCTGTACGTGGTGGTGCCCAAGACCTTCATGCCCCAGCAGGACACCGGCCAGTTGATCGGTTTCGTGCGCGGCGACGATGGCCTGTCGTTCAGCGTGATGCAGCCGAAGATGGAGATCTTTCGCCAGGCGGTGCTCAAGGACCCGGCGGTGCTCAGCGTGGCCGGTTTTATCGGTGGCAACCAAGGCACCAACAACGCCGTGATGCTGGTGCGCCTCAAGCCGATCAGTGAACGCAAGATCTCCGCCCAGGCGGTGATCGAGCGCCTGCGCAAGGAGGTGCCGCTGGTCCCGGGCGGGCGTTTGTTCCTGATGGCCGACCAGGACCTGCAGTTTGGTGGCAGCCGCGACCAGACCAGCGCGCAGTATTCCTACATCCTGCAAAGCGGTGACTTGGCCGCGCTGCGCCTGTGGTACCCGAAAGTGGTGGCGGCCATGCGTGAATTGCCAGAGCTGACCGCCATCGACGCCCGCGAAGGCCGGGGCGCGGCCCAGGTCACGCTGATTGTCGACCGCGACCAGGCCAAGCGCCTGGGCATCGACATGGACATGGTCACGGCGGTGCTCAACAACGCCTACAGCCAGCGGCAGATTTCCACCATCTACGACAGCCTCAACCAGTACCAGGTGGTGATGGAGGTCAACCCCAAATATGCCCAGGACCCGATCACCCTCAACCAGATGCAGGTGATCACCGCCGACGGCGCACGGGTGCCGTTGTCGACCATTGCCCATTATGAGAACAGCCTGGCCGACGACCGCGTCAGCCATGAAGGCCAGTTTGCTTCGGAGAATATCGCCTTCGACATGGCGCCCGGGGTCACGGTGGAGCAGGGCACGGCGGCCATCGAGCGTGCGATTGCCAAGGTCGGGTTGCCCGAAGACGTGATCGCCAAGATGGCCGGCACCGCCGATGCCTTCGCCGCGACCCAGAAAGGCCAGCCGTTCATGATTCTCGGCGCGCTGGTGGCGGTGTACCTGGTGCTGGGTATTTTGTATGAAAGCTACATTCACCCGCTGACCATCCTGTCGACGCTGCCGTCGGCGGGTGTCGGCGCGTTGTTGGCGATCTACCTGCTGGGTGGCGAGTTCAGCCTGATCTCGCTGCTGGGCTTGTTCCTGTTGATCGGCGTGGTGAAGAAAAACGCGATCCTGATGATCGACCTGGCGCTGCAATTGGAGCGCAACGATGGCATGAGCCCGCTGGAGTCGATCCGCAGCGCCTGCCTGTTGCGCCTGCGGCCGATCCTGATGACTACGCTGGCCGCGATCCTCGGTGCCTTGCCGTTGCTGCTCGGCAGTGGCGACGGTGCAGAAATGCGCCATCCGTTGGGCCTGACCATTATTGGCGGCCTGGTGTTCAGCCAGATCCTGACCCTTTACACCACCCCGGTGGTTTACCTTTACCTCGACCGCGCGCGCCACCGCTTCAACGCCTGGCGCGGCGTGCGTACCGATGCTGCCCTGGACACTGCGCTATGACCGACCCAACCAACGCCCCTGCAACCCCTGTAGGAGCGAGCTTGCTCGCGAAGAACGCCCATGCGCCGCGCTCATCCAGAATGAACGCGTTATCGTTGACGGCTTTCGCGAGCAAGCTCGCTCCTACAGTGGGCCTGGCTATGTTGCTCAGCGCCTGCGCCATCGGCCCCGACTACAAGCGCCCGGAGGTCATCGAGCCGGTGCAATTCAAAGAGGCCCAGGGCTGGCGCCAGGCCAACCCCAGCGATTCCCTGGCCCGCGGCGCCTGGTGGGAGCTGTACGGTGACCGTCAACTCAACGACCTGGTGGTACGCCTCAACGCCTCCAACCAGACCGTCGCCCAGGCCGAAGCGCGTTTTCGCCAGGCACAGGCCCTGGTGCGCAGCTCACGCGGGGCGTTTTACCCCAGCGTTGACCTGAGCGTTGGCAAGACCCGCGCCAGCCAGGGCACCGGTAGCAGTAGCGCCAGCCTCAGCAGCTCCAGCAGCGGTATCCGCGACACCCTTAACGCGCAGTTAGGCGTGAGTTGGGAAGCCGATATCTGGGGCAAATTGCGCCGTGGCCTGGAGGCCAACGAAGCCAGCGCCGAGGCAAGCTCCGCGGACTTGGCCGCGATGCGCCTGAGCCAGCAGTCGGAGTTGGTGCAAAGTTACTTGCAACTGCGGGTCATGGACGAACAGACGCGTCTGCTGCAAGCCACGTTGGATACCTACCAGCGCTCGTTGAAAATGACCGAAAACCAATACCGCGCCGGTGTGGCTGGCAAGGATGCCATCGCCCAGGCGCAAACCCAGCTCAAGACCACCCAGGCCAGCCTGATTGATCTGATCTGGCAGCGCGCCCAGTTGGAAAACGCCATTGCCGTATTGATCGGTGAAGCGCCAGCCAACTTCAACTTGGCGGTGAGCAAAGACATCCCGGCCCTGCCGCAGATACCGGTGAGCCTGCCGTCCCAATTGCTGGAGCGTCGCCCCGATATCGCCTCGGCCGAGCGCTCGGTCATCGCCGCCAACGCCAATATCGGCGTGGCCAAGGCGGCTTATTACCCGGACCTCAGCCTGAGCCTGCAGGGCGGCTATTCCAGCAGTACGTACGAGGACTGGATCAGCCTGCCGAACCGCTTCTGGTCGGTGGGGCCGAAGTTGGCGATGACCCTGTTCGATGGCGGTCAACGCTCGGCGGAAGTCGACCGCAGCGTGGCCAGCTATGACGAGACCGTGGCCAAGTACCGCCAGACCGTGCTGGACGGTTTCCGTGAGGTGGAAAACTACATGGTGCAGCTCAAGGTGCTCGCCGACGAGGCGGTGGTCAGCAATGAAGCGCTGGATGCCGCGCGTGAATCCTTGCGCTTGACCGAGAACCAGTACAAGGCAGGACTGATTGCCTACCTGGATGTGGTCACGGTGCAGGCAACGGCCCTGAGTAACGAGCGCAGCGTATTGACCTTGTTGCAATCGCGCCTGGTGGCCAGTGTGCAATTGATCGCCGCGTTGGGCGGAGGCTGGGACGGCCAGACCTCCCTGGCTGAAAAGCAGTGACCGACTGTAGGAGCGAGCTTGCTCGCGAAAAACGTCAACGATAACGCGTGCTCGCTGAATGAACGCGGCGCCTGTCAGTTTTCCGCGAGCAAGCTCGCTCCTACAGATAACCCCGCATTTTGATGTCCGTGACGTCGTTGAAAACACCCTGATGAAGCCAGCCGATTGACGCCAAAAACTGGGTCATGGCCTACGGATCAATTAATCACCTGCCTCGGATTCATACTCGCTACAATCGCCCGATTTGCCACCCGGCACGGGCTTTTGCGCCGGTCGCCTGCGAGACGTCCCATGCTGATCGGTAGCTATTCAACCTCCCTTGTCGTGATTTCCCTGTGCGTGGCCATCCTGGCGTCCTACACCGCGTTGGACCTGGCCGGGCGTATCGCGACCGCCAAGGGACGTGCCGTTTATCTATGGATCACGGGTGGCGCAGTGGCGATGGGCGTCGGCATCTGGTCCATGCACTTTATCGGGATGTTGGCCCTGCGCCTGCCGTTTGCCCTGGGCTTTGACGTAGCCATTACCCTGTTCTCGCTGTTGATCGCCGTGCTATCCAGCGGGTTTGCGTTGTGGCTGGTCAGCCAGCCACGCTTGCCGGCCTGGCAACTGGCATTTGGCGCGCTGGTGATGGGCGCCGGTATCGCCAGCATGCATTACACCGGCATGGCCGCGATGCGCATGACGCCGGGCATTGATTACGACCCGACCTTGTTCGGCGCTTCGTTGATGATCGCGGTGGTGGCTTCCGGCGCCGCGCTGTGGATTGCCTTCAACCTGCGGCGCAACACACCTTATGTACGGCTGGCACGGGGTGGCGCCGCCGTGGTGATGGGCGTGGCCATCGTGGGCATGCACTACACCGGGATGGCTGCGGCGCGCTTTGCCGACGGCAGCTTCTGCGGCGCCGCATTGACCGGCCTGAGTGGCAAGGGCCTGGATAACCTGGTCTTGGTCACTTCGCTGGCGGTGCTGGTCATTGCGTTGTTGACCTCGGTGCTGGATGCGCGCCTGGAAGCGCGCACCGCCGTGCTCACCGATTCCCTGACCCTGGCCAATCAGGAACTCACCCACCTGGCCCTGCATGACATGCTCACCGGCCTGCCTAACCGCACGCTGCTGGCTGATCGCATTCAACAGGGCATCCAGGCGGTGAACGAACGGGGCGGTTGCTTTGCCTTGATGTTTATCGACCTGGATGGTTTCAAGCCGGTCAACGATGCCTTTGGCCATCACCTGGGCGACCAGTTGCTGCGCGAGGTCGGTTTGCGCCTGCGCGAGGATTTGCGCAGCCAGGACACCCTGGCCCGCATCGGCGGTGATGAATTTGTGTTGCTGGTGCAGCTCACCCAGCCCGACGATGCCATGGGCTTGGCCGAGCGCCAGGTGAGCCTGATCAACCGCACCTTCACGGTGGCCGAACATGAGTTGCAGATCTCGGCGAGCATCGGTATCGCCATGTTCCCGGGCAACGGTAATAACCCCCAGGAACTGCTGATGAACGCCGACGCGGCGATGTATCACGCCAAGGGCATGGGCAAGAACGGCTACAGCTTCTTCGATGTGTCGATGAACACCAACGCGCGCAAACAACTGCAATTGCTGCAAGACCTGCGCAATGCCCTGGAGCAGGGGCAGTTTCGTTTGCATTACCAACCCAAGTTCGACGCCGTCAGCGGTGTTGCCGTGGGGGCCGAGGCGCTGTTGCGCTGGGAGCATCCGCAACAGGGCTTGCTGATGCCCGCTACGTTTATTGCACTGGCGGAAAAAACCGGGCTGATCATTCCCATCGGCGAGTGGGTGCTCGATGAAGCCTGCCGGCAGATGCGCCTGTGGTACGCCCAGGGTTATGAGAGCTGGCGTATTGCCGTCAACCTGTCGGCGTTGCAGTTCTGCCATGCCGGGTTAGTGAACAGCGTAGCGGCCGCGCTGGAGCGTCACCAATTGCCGGCCAATAGCCTCACGCTGGAAATCACCGAGACCACCGCCATGAGCGATGCCGACGCGAGCATGACGGTATTGCAGCAGCTCTCGGACATGGGCGTGGACCTGTCCATTGATGACTTTGGCACCGGTTACTCCAGCCTGATGTACCTCAAGCGCCTGCCGGCCAACGAGTTGAAGATCGACCGCGGTTTTGTGCGTGACCTGGAACACGACAGCGACGACGCGGCCATCGTCTCGGCCATCGTGGCCCTCGGCCAGGCCTTGGGCCTGCGGATTGTCGCTGAAGGTGTGGAGACCGATGTGCAGCAGCGCTTCCTCACGCGCCTGGGGTGTAATGCCTTGCAAGGCTACCTGCTCGGTCATCCACTTCCAGCTGATCAGTTCATCGCCGAAATTCAAAAGGCTAACGGCTGAGCGGTACGGAGTGCGCCGTATCTTGCCGGTGCCTGTTAATTCTGACAGTAGCGACCGCCTAGGCCGAGGGTTAGATTGAGTGCTACGAAGATAGCGCGAGCGCTTGCGTCATGAATATGAATGTTGCAGGTGAGTTTAAAAGCACTGGGTCAATGCTTGAGCCGCGATATGCGCATTGCGCAGTGACCACCGGGCTGGGCGTTTTGGTGATTGCAGGAGCCAGTGGCGTTGAACTCTACAATCAAGGGTCGGGTGAGTGGTCTGCACGAGCGTCGCTGCCGGTGGCTCGTCATACCTGTGGCGTTGCGCTTTTGCCGTCCGATGTGGTGTTGGTCGTAGGTGGCAGCAATGCGTCTTACGCGCTGAGTGATGCACAGTTGTATGACGTATCAGCAGATCGCTGGAGGGGGGCAGGGCGGTTGCAGACTCCGCGCTTGAGTCACACTACCACCTTGCTCGATTCAGGCAGGGTGCTGGTGGTCGGCGGAAATAACCTGGGGCCTTCGGGCGGACAGGTGCAAGACAGCGTTGAGCTATATGATCCGCTTGATGACCTCTGGCACCTTCAGCGCTGGCTTCCCGTCGATGTCATGAATCACACGGCCACTTTATTGGCCGACACAAACGTCTTGGTCGTCGGCGGCTTTTCCGGCCGGCAAAACGTGGCGTTGTCCAGCGCGTTTATTTATCACGTATCAACCGGGCAGTGGTCTCAAGCACAGCCGATGCCCATGGCGCTCATGCAGCATACGGCGACCTTGCTGGCGGATGGTCGCGTCTTGGTCGCTGGCGGTTCGAATACGCCTTTTGGGCCGGCACAACGTTGTGCCTACACCTATGATCCGACGTCGGACAGTTGGGAGACGTCTGTGATGTGCGTTGCGCGCAAAAATCACAGTGCGACCAGGTTGGCGACAGGCCAGGTGCTGGTCATCGGTGACAGCGCAATTTCAACCCCCGCAAACGCTCGGACCGCTGAGTTATATGAGCCCTTTTCCGGCCAATGGGCATTGACAGCACAGATGTCGTACGGGCGCTTTGGGCATAGTGCGTCTTGCCTGCCTACCGGGCAGGTTTTGGTGGCCGGAGGGGCACAACCGGTATCGCACCCTGCGCCAGTCTCATCAGCAGAGATCTATACACTGAGCCAGGCAGGCTGCGAAGGTGCTGACCTGGGTCTGTGAAAAAACGCTCTGTTGGCTGTATTCTTGGATCCAACCCTAAACATCCGGTTGAATCAGGAGGTCGAAGCCATGGACAAAGTCGTCATTATCACGGGGGGCAGTCGTGGAATTGGCGCCCAGACAGCATTGCTCGCCGCTCGCCAAGGCTATCGCATCTGCATCAACTACCAGTCTGATGAAGACGCTGCTCACCGTGTACTTGATCAGGTCCGCGCGTTGGGCGCCCAGGCGATTGCCGTGCGGGCCGATGTCAGCATCGAGGATGAAGTGATCGGCCTGTTCAATCGTGTTGATGCGGAGTTGGGTCGGGTCACTGCGCTGGTCAATAACGCCGGCACCGTGGCGCACAAGTCGCGGGTCGATGAGATGTCCGAGTTTCGTATCCTCAAAATCCTCAAGACCAATGTGCTGGGCCCGATCCTGTGTGCCAAGCACGCGGTGTTGCGCATGTCGCCCCGCCATGGCGGGCAGGGCGGCAGTATCGTCAACGTGTCCTCAGTAGCGGCGCGGCTGGGCTCGCCGGGTGAGTATGTCGACTACGCCGCCTCCAAGGGGGCGCTGGATACCTTCACTATCGGCCTATCGAAAGAGGTCGCAGGTGAGGGCATCCGTGTCAACGCGGTACGCCCTGGCTATATCTTTACCGATTTCCATGCCCTGAGCGGCGACCCGGACCGGGTCAGCAAGCTGGAGTCCGGGATCCCGATGGCGCGGGGCGGGCGCCCGGATGAAGTGGCGGAGGCAATTATCTGGTTACTGTCGGACAAGGCATCGTATTCCACCGGAACGTTCATTGACCTGGGCGGCGGCCGTTAACGCGCTGGCCGATCAGGTCCGCAGGGTGCGCAGCACCTCGTAGCCGTACCAGGAGAATTGCCGGAGCAGGTCGGCTTCGGAGTGCTTCACCACGCCATAGCCACAGTTGGAAAAACCCTCGATATGGCCATTGCGGCTATCGCTGCCATTGAGGGTGCGATCATCGACGTTATCGAGAAAGCGCAGCACTTTATCCAGATCGTAGGCCGCATTGGCTCGAGCTTTGGGGTCTGGATTAGCGTTAGTCCAATCGCCGACCTGTCGCTTGAGGTCATCGACGACCTGATAGAAATCGCAGCCTTCGAGGAAGTTTTTCGTCACGCTACTGTGCTCGATGATCGCCTCTGCCGAGCGATGCTCACCGGCAGGGCGTCCGTTCGGACCTGTCATCTGGCGCACTTGCTGTTGTTCCGCCCAGCGCATGTAGTGGTGAGGGACGGGAAAAGGCTTCAAGTCGCGGGGTACACGTGCTGGCAGTGGGCAGTTTTTCCAGGTGATCACGCAGGTCTCTTTATTCGGTCAGTGGACGCCTCTGAGTCGTTGAAACGGGACCGTGGGTTCCATTTAGAACGAGCGCACAATCCGCCCTAACGTTTCCATGGCCTTTTCCGACGCCTCGTTCCACGGGCTGCCATAGTTCAAGCGTATGCAGTTTCTGAACCGCTGGGTCGCAGAAAAGATCGGCCCCGGCGCGATACTGATGCCCTGGGCCAGGGCCATCTGGAACAGTTTCAGCGAGTCGGTCTGCTCCGGTAATTCCAACCACAAAAAATAGCCTCCCGCGGGTTGGCTGACCCGCGTCTGCGCCGGGAAGTAGCGGGCGATGGCCGCCAGCATGGCGCTTTGCTGTTCTTCCAGGGCGTAACGCAGTTTGCGCAGGTGCCGGTCATAGCCGCCGTGTTGCAGGTAATCCGCAATCGCCGCCTGGGCCGGCATCGATGGGCACAGCGAGGTCATCAATTTCAGCCGCTCCACCTTCTGCGCGAAGCGCCCGGCGGCGACCCAGCCCACCCGGTAACCGGGCGCCAGGCTCTTGGCAAAGGAGCCGCAGTGCATTACCAACCCTTCGGTATCGAAGGCCTTGGCCGGTTTCGGCGCTTGTTGCCCGTAATACAGCTCGGCGTAGACGTCATCTTCGATCAACGGCACTTGATGGCTGCGCAGCAATTGCACCAGCGCCTGTTTTTTCTCCTCAGGCAGCGTGGCGCCCATGGGGTTCTGGAAGCTGGTCATGGTCCAGCAGGCCTTGATCGGATAGCGCTCAAGGCTTTGGGCCAGGGCGTTCAGGTCAATACCGTCACGCGGATGCACCGGAATCTCCACGGCCTTGAGCTTCAAGCGTTCAAGCACTTGCAAGCAGGCGTAGAACGCCGGCGCTTCGATGGCGACCAGGTCGCCCGGTTCGGTCACGGCCTGCAGGCACAGGTTGAGCGCTTCGAGGGCGCCGTTGGTGATCAGCAGCTCCTCCATCGGCAGCATCAGGCCGCCGACCATATAGCGCAGGGCAATCTGCCGGCGCAGTTGCGGGTTGCCTGGCGACATGTCGGTGACCACCAGGCGTGGGTCCATTTCGCGGCTGGCACTGGCCAGGGAGCGAGCCAGGCGCGGCAGCGGGAACAGCATGGGGCTGGGGAAGGCCGAACCGAAGGGCACGGTGTTGGGGTCTTTGATCGAGTCCAGTACCGAGAACACCAGCTCGCTGACGCCCACATCGGTGGACTCATGCACCTGCTCACTCACCACCGGTTCGGAAAACGGGCTGGGCGCATGGGTGTTGACGAAGTAGCCAGAACGCGGCCGCGCGCGAATCAGGCCACGACGCTCCAGCAAGTAATAGGCCTGGAACACGGTGGACGGGCTGACGCCGTAGGCCTGGCTGGCATAGCGCACCGATGGCACGCGCTGGCCGGGGCCGAGGACGCCGGAGCGGATCAGTTCTGCGATGTCGTCGGCGAATTTTTCGTAGCGTTTCATGGCGGCCTAATTAGCTTTTTGAATGTGTACGCAAGGCGAAATGTAGGAGCGAGCTTGCTCGCGAAAAACGTCAACGATAACGCGTGTTTCCTGAATGAACGCGGCGCCGGTGAGTTTTTCGCGAGCAGGCTCGCTCCTACAGTTGCTCAGCGATTCAAGGGGGCAACGAAGCGGCTGTCAGCAGCGGTATAAATCCACGGTTCATCCACATCCGTTACTTTAAAACGGATAGTTTGAGAACTGCTGGCCGGTGTGTCCGCCAGCAACGCCACCGACACCGGTATATCGACAATTTCCCCGGGCGCCAGGCTGACCTGCGTCTTGCCTTGCAACTGGAAGCCCTCGGCATCCACCAGTTCCAGGCGGTAGTCCTGGCGCTGCTGGGTCTTGTTGATCACCTTGAGGCTGTAGATGTTCTCGATCAAGCCCTGGCTGTTTTCGCGGAACATACCACGGTCCTTGGTCACATCCAGCGACACCATCGGCCGTTCAATCAGGGCCACCACCAATGCCGCGATCATCACCAGCAGCACGGCACTGTAGCCGATCAGGCGTGGCCGCAGCAGGTGAGTCTTGCCCCCCTGCAATTGATGCTCACTGGTGTAACTGACCAAACCACGGGCATAGCCCATTTTGTCCATGATCGAATCACAGGCGTCGATACAGGCTGCGCAGCCGATGCATTCCATTTGCAGGCCGTCGCGGATGTCGATGCCGGTGGGGCATACCTGCACGCACAGGTGGCAGTCGATGCAATCGCCCAGGCCAACTTCGGCTGGCTGCACGTCACGCTTACGCGGGCCACGCTGCTCGCCACGGGCGGCGTCGTAGGAAATGGTCAGGGTGTCTTTATCAAACATCACGCTCTGGAACCGTGCATAGGGGCACATGTGCATGCACACCGCTTCGCGCAGCCAACCGGCATTGATGTAGGTGGCACCCGTGAAAAACAACACCCAGAACAGGCTCACACCGCCCATCTGCCAGGTCAGCAATTCAGCGGCCAAGGGACGGATGGGGGTGAAATAGCCCACAAACGTCAGCCCGGTCAACACACTGATACCCAGCCACATCGTGTGTTTGGCCGAACGCCGTGCCAGCTTGTTCAGGCTCCAGGGCGCGGCCTGCAGTTTGATGCGCTGGTTGCGTTCCCCCTCGGTCACCTTTTCACACCACATGAACAGCCAGGTGAACGAGCTTTGCGGGCAGGTGTAGCCGCACCAGACGCGGCCGGCAAACACCGTGATTGCAAAGAGGCCGAAGGCGCAGATGATCAGCAGCGCCGACAGCAGGATGAAGTCCTGAGGCCAGAACGTCGCACCAAAGATATGAAATTTGCTCTCGGCCAGGTCCCACAGTACGGCTTGGCGCCCACCCCAGTTCAGCCACACGGTGCCGAAAAAAGCCAGGAACAGCAGGCCGGCACCGCCCACGCGCAAGGTGCGAAACAGGCCGGTAAAACTGCGGGTATGGATCAGGTAGTCGCTGGATTTGGCCTTCACCTTCTTTGGGTGAATGGGCTCAAAGGTTTCCACGGTTGGGATTCGTTCGCTCATGGTCGTTCGCTCATCAGCCTCCATCAGGCCGATGAACTATGGGCGACGGGCTGTTTGCATAACAGACTCAGGTGGAATGATAAAAAGCGGATCAGATAGGTTTGGCACGTTCGTGTGCGTCAATGTGCTGCACCCCCAGGGCCTAGGGGTGCAGGGAGTCAGTGGGTTCGATGACACAGATCAATTAAATTACCGAACCAGGCGCTGCCGCCTTCACATGGTTACGGCTGTCCGTGGCCCCTTCAACCGTAAGTTTGTCGGCCTCAGCTTCAGTGATGTATATCCGTTTGCCAGCCAAGTCCACACAGGACATGGCTTTGTCATTGTCGGTAAGGATGGTCACGCGGGTGGCTGGCAGGCTTTGCTCCTGGCCGTCCACGCCGAGCTTGAAGTAGCACAAATGGTTGTCGATGCGCAGGGTCATGGCGATCTCCTTTCTATGGGCTATATAGCCTTAGGCGGCACCTCTAGAGGCAGGTTCCAGGCAACTGACTGGCGGTCTGCGCTGTCCATCCTTTATCTACCCATAATAAAAAGGAGCGTATCCATGGACGCCTGGTGGCATCTGGTATGGCAAACCCTGCAAGCCGAATTCGCGGACATTGGCGACGCCCGGCAACTCACCCAAGTGACCGTGCGCCTGCTGATCGCGGCGATCCTCGGCGGCATCCTGGGGTTTGAACGTGAACATAAGGGCAAGGCGGCCGGGGTGCGTACTCATATGCTGGTGGCACTGGGCGCGGCGCTGTTTGTGCTGGTGCCGCAGATGTCCGGCAACCAGGCCGATGCCATGAGCCGTGTGGTTCAGGGGGTGATTGCGGGCATTGGCTTCCTCGGTGCCGGCACCATCCTCAAGGGCAAGGAAGACGAGGAGGGCCAGCATGTGAAGGGCCTGACCACGGCGGCCGGGTTGTGGATGACCGCCGCCATTGGCGTGGCGGCGGGCATGGGCCGCGAATCGACCGCGGTACTCAGTACCCTGCTGGCCCTGGCGGTGTTCAGCATCATGCCGAGAATCGTCAAAGTATTGGAAAAGTGATGCCGGTTCATCTTACGGATCAGGTCACGATATTGCTTTGGCGTACCTCACCAAACACTTTGAGCACAAAGGGTGGCTTGCCCGGCGCGTCGGCGATAACAACTACGCTGGTGTTGGCGCTGGGCAAGTGATGGATCTGCATTTCTCCCTTCGCCTCTGGAGCCCGCTCGACCTGTCGCAGCGGCGTGTTCAGCTGCTTCTGGATGCCGGACAGGTCCAGCTTGTCACCCGATTTGAAACCCCGGATCTCGCTGGGAGCTTCGAGGGTGGATTCATTGGTCGCGTTGAAAGTGTAGGTTGAAGAGGTGTCAGTACTTGTGTCGGTGTTTGTTGCCCCCTGGGTTTGCGACTCAGCCGACAGGCCGAGCTTTTCATCGCTCAGGGAGGAGGCTGTATCCGTGAGTGATTTGGACTGGGCCTCCATTGCAGAAAAACTCTTTCTCATCCCCCCAAATTCTTCGAGCCAGTTTGTGTGATGGTCGACGGTGTTCCAGATGTCACCGTCGAACGCGGCGGTAATGATTTCCAGAATTTTGAGCCTCATTTTATCGGCCGTGTCATTGATCACTTGGTGTTTGGCGGACTCCAGGTTTGAATCAATATTTTTCTTGTCGAGCTTGTCGCGGATCTCTCGAAGTGTTCCACGGTTTTTTTTCGCGTTGGCGCCCCGCGACATCAATTGGACATTCTCTGGGGTCAATGTGGTGTTGAACTGCTCAGTGATTGCGCGAGATTTCGGCGAGCCTGGAGTGCGTTGAATTTCCTTGATCGTGTCTGGGGTCAATGCCGTATTCAGGTCATCCAGCTTGTTCGTCGCCTCTACCTCCGAGATAGAGGGTGAGGCGTTGGCCTTCGTCGTTGGCGACACGGGGGTATTGGGTGAGCGGTCAGGCGCCTTAGGGGAGGATGACCAATTCGGGCCGGCCTTGAGCAACGTATCAATTCGCTCGGGTGTCAGCGTGTGTTGATTGGAGACTGGATTGGAGGACGTGGGCGTGGCGACCGGAGCAGTGGCCGTTGATGGGGAGGTGATAGTCGACATGGGGCTACTCGCGATATAGGGGCTAAAGGTCAGATGAAAGAAAGGCTGAGCATTCACGCGAGATCAATATAGAAAGGAACAGTGAAACGAACATTCAGCCTTGACGGTGGGTTTCGTAGGAATCCTCGTTTTTTGGTGTGCTCGAACACCCGAACGTTCTGGTGTTCGAGCAGAACTTGTTCTTGCTCGGATGATTTAGACGATCACCGGAGGCACGGTCGTTGGCGGTTCTTGCACGGGCTCCGGGTCATATTCCGGTGGCTCTTTTTCCGGAATGGGCGCCGGTTCGCCGGGCGGTATCGGCAGTGGCGGCTCGTCAATATTCGGATCTTCAGGTTCAGGGGGTATCGGGATATTCATCGGTGTGGCCTCCTTTGTGCTTTGCTCTAGCGGTGGACCGCGGCCTGGGGCAATTGATTCCCTGCCCAGTGGCGGCATATCCACCTGAACTTTTGCTGCGCGCCCAGGCTCGGACCTTAAACGGCCACGCTCGGGGAGAGCGCCGCCGCCTTTGAATTCGGATCAAGCCAAGAGCGTCCACAGGGCGTAAGGGGAAGATGCTCGATGACTGCTGAAACACTGGTTCCAGAAGACTCCGTGCTGCCGCTGTCCCAGGCGCTGCTGTTACCCAGGATCGCGATCGAAAGCACCATGCCGGTCATCGACAACGGTGAGTTTGCCGTCAAGGCAGTGGTGGGCCAGCGGGTCCATGTGACCAGCAAAGTGTTTGCCGATGGTCACGATAAGCTGGCGGTGTTGATCCGCTGGCGCGCGCTGGGGGATGAAAGCTGGCACAGCGTGGTCATGCTGGATATCGGCAACAATGGCTGGGAGGGTGCGTTTAGCGTTGCGCACCAGGGGCCGCACGAGTACTGCATCGAAGCCTGGATCGATACGTTCGCCAGCTTCTGCTACGAGCTGCGCAAGAAACATGAGGCCGGGGTGCCGGTCAGCCTCGAGTTGCAAGAGGGCCGCAGCCTGGTGTTGCAGGCCGCCGAACGCAGTGACAATGAACTGCGTGAGCGCTTGATGTTGTTGCACCATGAACTCTCCGGCCTGCTGGAAACCGAGCAGGTGGCGTTGTTCCTGCACGAAGACAGTGCGCACCTGATGACCCAGGCCGACCATCGCGCCTATTTGAGCGTGAGCCCCGCATACCCGATTGACGTGGAGCGTGAGGCCGCACAATTTGCCAGCTGGTACGAGCTGTTTCCGCGCTCGATCACCGACGATCCGGCGCGGCACGGCACGTTTAACGACGTGCATGCGCGTTTGCCGATGATCCATGACATGGGCTTCGACGTGCTGTACTTCCCGCCGATTCACCCCATCGGCCGTAGCCATCGCAAGGGCAAGAACAACTCACTCACCGCCGGCCCCGATGATCCTGGCAGTCCTTATGCCATCGGCAGTGAGGAGGGTGGTCACGAGGCGATCCACCCGCAGTTGGGCACGCGCGATGATTTTCGCCGGCTGGTCCAGGCCGCTGCCGACCACGGCCTGGAAATCGCCCTGGACTTCGCCATCCAGTGCTCCCAGGACCACCCGTGGCTCAAGCAGCATCCGGGCTGGTTCAACTGGCGCCCGGACGGCACGATCAAGTACGCGGAAAACCCACCGAAAAAGTACCAGGACATCGTCAACGTCGACTTTTACGCGGCCGATGCCATCCCGAGCCTGTGGACCGAGCTGCGCGATATCGTGGTGGGCTGGGTGGAAGAGGGCGTCAAGACCTTTCGTGTCGACAACCCGCACACCAAGCCGCTGCCGTTCTGGCAATGGCTGATCAGCGACGTGCGTGCCAAGTACCCGGAGGTGATCTTCCTCGCCGAAGCCTTCACCACCCCGGCGATGATGGCGCGCCTGGGCAAGGTCGGCTATTCCCAGAGCTACACCTACTTCACCTGGCGCAACACCAAGGCTGAGCTGAGCGAGTACCTCACCCAACTGAACCAGTCGCCCTGGCGTGAATGCTACCGCCCGAACTTCTTCGTCAATACGCCGGACATCAACCCGGGTTTCCTGCATGAATCCGGCCGTGCAGGTTTCCTGATCCGCGCCGCGCTGGCCACCATGGGCTCGGGGCTGTGGGGGATGTATTCAGGCTTTGAGTTGTGCGAAGCCGCGCCGGTGCCGGGCAAAGAGGAGTACCTCGACTCGGAGAAGTACGAGATACGCCCCCGCGACTTCACTGCGCCCGGCAACATCATCGCCGAGATCGCCCAGCTCAACCGCATCCGCCGCCAGAACCCGGCGCTGCACACGCACCTGGGGCTCAAGCTCTACAACGCCTGGAACGACAACATCCTGTATTTCGGCAAGCGCAACGAGGACGGCAGTAATTTCATTCTGGTCGCCGTCAACCTGGACCCGCACAACGCCCAGGAAGCCCACTTTGAATTGCCACTGTGGGAGATGGGCTTGCCCGACGATGCCCAGACCCAGGGCGAAGACTTGATGAACGGCCACCGCTGGACCTGGTACGGCAAGACCCAATGGACCCGGCTGGAGCCGCAGATGCCGTTCGGCATCTGGCGCATCAGCACACCCTGATGTGGGAAGGGGGATTGGCTTTTTGTAGGAGCGAGCTTGCTCGCGAAAAACTCACAGTCACCGCGTTTATTCAGGAAGCACGCGTTATCGTTGACGTTTTTCGCGAGCAAGCTCGCTCCTACAGAATTCGATGAATCCCTGCCCCAGAAAGTCGTTTGCTCTGAAGAATTGCGTATTTCCAGGAGTTTGCAATGGCCAAGAAACCCAAGGCAGCCACCTTTATCAAAGACCCGCTCTGGTACAAAGACGCGGTGATCTACCAGGTTCACGTCAAATCCTATTTCGACTCCAACAACGACGGCATTGGCGACTTTGCCGGGCTGATCGCCAAACTTGACTACATCGCTGATCTGGGCGTGAACACCATCTGGCTGCTGCCGTTCTACCCCTCGCCGCGTCGTGATGACGGCTACGACATTGCCGAATACCGCGGTGTGCACAGCGACTACGGGACGATGGCCGACGCCAAGCGTTTTATCGCCCAGGCCCACCAACGCGGGCTGCGGGTGATCACTGAACTTGTAATCAACCACACCTCTGACCAGCACCCCTGGTTCCAGCGTGCGCGCAAGGCCAAGCCGGGCTCGGCCGCACGAGACTTCTACGTGTGGTCGGACGATGACCAGAAATACGACGGCACGCGCATTATTTTCCTCGACACCGAAAAGTCCAACTGGACCTGGGACCCGGTGGCCGGCCAGTACTTCTGGCACCGCTTTTACTCGCACCAACCCGACCTCAACTTCGATAACCCGCAGGTCATGAAAGCGGTGTTGTCGGTGATGCGCTATTGGCTCGACCTGGGCATCGACGGCCTGCGCCTGGACGCCATTCCCTACCTGATCGAACGGGATGGTACCAACAACGAAAATCTGGCCGAAACCCACGACGTCCTCAAGCAGATCCGCGCCGAGATCGACGCCCATTACCCCGACCGCATGCTCCTGGCCGAAGCCAACCAATGGCCGGAAGACACGCAGCTGTACTTTGGCGACAGAAAGGGCGACGACGGCGATGAATGCCACATGGCGTTTCACTTCCCACTGATGCCGCGCATGTACATGGCATTGGCCCAGGAAGATCGCTTCCCCATCACCGACATTCTGCGCCAGACCCCGGAGATTCCCGCCAACTGCCAGTGGGCAATTTTCCTGCGCAACCATGATGAGCTGACCCTGGAAATGGTCACCGACAAAGAGCGCGACTACCTGTGGAACTACTACGCCGCAGATCGCCGCGCCCGCATCAACCTGGGCATTCGACGACGCCTGGCGCCGCTGGTGGAGCGCGATCGTCGGCGGGTGGAACTGCTTAACAGCCTGCTGCTGTCGATGCCGGGCACGCCGACCTTGTACTACGGCGATGAAATCGGCATGGGCGACAACATCTACCTGGGCGACCGTGACGGCGTGCGCACGCCCATGCAATGGTCCATCGACCGCAATGGCGGCTTTTCCCGTGCCGACCCGGCCAGCCTGGTGCTGCCACCGATCATGGACCCGCAATATGGCTACCAGTCGGTCAACGTCGAGACCCAGGCCCAGGACCCGCACTCATTGCTCAACTGGACCCGGCGCATGCTCGCAGTGCGCAAACAGTCCAAGGCGTTTGGCCGTGGCAGCCTGAAAATGCTCTCGCCGACTAATCGGCGCATTCTGGCGTATACCCGTGAATACACCGGCGAAGACGGCCACACCGAGATCATCCTGTGCGTGGCCAACGTGTCGCGCAGCGCCCAGGCGGCGGAGCTGGACCTGTCGGCCTTTGCCGGCATGGTGCCGGTGGAGATGCTTGGCGGTAATGCCTTCCCGCCGATTGGCCAGCTGAATTTCCTGCTGACTCTGGCGCCCTATGGTTTCTATTGGTTCGTGCTGGCGGCGGAAAACCAGATGCCCAGTTGGCATGTGGAACCGGCGCAAAGCATGCCCGACTTCACCACTTTGGTACTGAAAAAACGCATGGAAGAGTTATTGGAAGAACCTTGCCGCACCAGCCTGGAACACACGTCACTGCCCGCCTGGCTGCCCAAGCGTCGCTGGTTTGCCGGCAAAGACACGGCAATCGACACGGTGCACATCGCCTACGGCGTGCGTTTCGGCGACCCGCAGCATCCGGTGTTGCTCAGTGAGATCGAAGTGACCAGTGCTGGCCAGGTCAACCGTTACCAACTGCCCTTGGGCTTCCTTGGCGAAGACCAGTTCACCAGCGCCTTGCCCCAACAATTGGCGTTGGCCCGAGTGCGACGCACCCGCCAGGTAGGTTTGGTGACCGATGCCTTCAGCCTTGAGCCTTTTATCCTTGAGGTGATCCAGGCCATGCAGGCCGGCACCGTGCTCAATACGCCTGACGGCGATCTGCGGTTTGAGGCAACTGAACACCTGGCCGCACTGCAACTGACCCGTGAATCGTCAGTGCGTTATCTGTCTGCCGAGCAGTCCAACAGCTCGGTGGTGGTCGGTGACAGCTTGGTGCTCAAGCTGATTCGTAAAGTCAGCGCCGGTGTGCATCCAGAGCTGGAAATGAGTGCCTACCTGACCGCCGCCGGCTACCCGAACATTTCGCCGCTGCTGGGCTTTATGAGCCGCCACGATGGGCAGGGGCAGGACAACCTGCTGATGATTGCCCAGGGTTACCTGAGCAACCAGGGGGATGCCTGGAGCTGGACCCAGAACAACCTGGAGCGGGCGATCCGTGACGAGTTGGCCGATGCGATCTCTGAGCAGGAACAGCACTACAACGCCCTCGGTGAGCTGGCGGATTTTGCCGGTTTGCTCGGCCAGCGCCTGGGTGAAATGCACGTGGTATTGGGCGCGCCAACGAGTGATAAAGCGTTCAAGCCCGAAGTCACCACGGCCAAGGACACCCAAGCCTGGGCCAAGGATGTCGGCGCCCAGATCGAGCGTGCCCTGCAGTTGCTCAAGCTTCATCAAAGCCAGTTGAACCCCGCCGACCAGGCGTTGGTCAGTGAATTACTGGCGCAGAAAAAAGCCATCGCGGCGCATGTCCAGGCGTTGGCCAAAGCCACGGCGGGCGGGTTGCGCATTCGCGTGCACGGTGACTTGCACTTGGGCCAGGTATTGGTGGTCAAGGGCGATGCCTACTTGATCGACTTTGAGGGCGAGCCGGCGCGGCCGCTGCATGAGCGGCGCGGCAAGCACAGCCCTTATAAGGATGTGAGCGGTGTGCTGCGTTCCTTCGATTATGCGGCGGCCATGGCGCTGAATGTGCAAGGGGTGGATCACACGCCAGAAGCGAACGCGGCGCGCAAACGCGTGACCGATCGCTACCTGAATGAGGCCCGCGTAGCATTTACCCAGGCTTACCAGACCGCTGCGTCTACACTGGCGCATGACTGGCAGGATGCCAACGGCCATGACGCAGCGCTGACCTTGTTCAGCCTGGAAAAGGCCGCGTACGAAGTGGCCTACGAAGCAGAAAACCGCCCGACCTGGCTGCCGGTGCCCCTGCAAGGGCTGCACGGCTTGCTGAACGGGCTGACACCTATATCTAAACCTGTACGCGGTGGGGAGACGTCATGAGTTTTACACAGAGAGAACCGCTGCAGCCCAAGCTGACTGCATTGCCGGCGTCCAAGGACGTCGATGCGCTGGTGCGCGCCGAGCACCCTGATCCTTTCTCGATCCTGGGGCCCCATGATGACGAGCAGGGCGGCCAGTTTATCCGTGCGTTCCTGCCGGAGGCCCTGAGTGTCCAGGTGCTGGCGCGTGACACGGGCGAGCCGGTTGGCAGCCTCGACGCCACCCAGGTGCCGGGCCTGTTTGTCGGGCACTTCAACACTCGCCAACCCTACCTGCTGAAAATCCAGTGGGCCGGCGGTGAGCAGATCACCGAAGACCCTTACAGCTTCAGCCAATTGCTGTTGGGGGAAATGGACCTGTACCTGTTTGCCGAAGGCAATCATCGTGACCTGGGCAACTGCCTGGGGGCGCAGGTGGTGAGCGTCGATGGCGTGCAAGGCGTGCGCTTTGCCGTCTGGGCGCCGAACGCACGGCGGGTTTCGGTGGTGGGCGACTTCAATATCTGGGACGGACGCCGTCATCCGATGCGCCTGCGCCATCCCTCGGGGGTGTGGGAAATCTTCATTCCGCGCCTGCAACCGGGCGCGGCTTATAAGTACGAAATTCTCGGCGCCCACGGCATTCTGCCGCTCAAGGCCGACCCCGTGGCGCTGGCCACCCAACTGCCGCCGGACACCGCCTCCAAGGTCGCCGCACCTTTGCAAGTGGATTGGCAGGACCATGAGTGGATGCAATCGCGGGGCGACAAGCAGAAATCCACCGCGCCGTTGTCGATCTACGAGCTGCACGTGGGGTCCTGGCAGTGCGAGTTGGACGAGGCCGGTGAAGTGGCCCGTCAATATGGCTGGCGCGAACTGGCCGAGCGGCTGATTCCTTACGTTCAACAATTGGGCTTCACCCATATCGAACTGATGCCGATCATGGAGCACCCCTTTGGTGGCTCCTGGGGCTATCAGGCGTTATCCCAGTTTGCCCCCAGTGCGCGCTTTGGCTCGCCGGAAGACTTTGCCTGGTTCGTCAATGCCTGCCATCAGGCCGATATCGGCGTGATCCTCGACTGGGTACCGGCGCATTTCCCCACCGATACCCACGGCCTGGCGCAATTTGACGGTACCGCGCTGTACGAATACGCCAACCCCCTGGAAGGTTTTCACCAGGACTGGGACACGCTGATCTACAACCTGGGCCGCACCGAGGTCCACGGCTTCATGCTCGCGTCGGCCTTGCACTGGCTCAAGCATTTCCATGTGGACGGCCTGCGCGTGGACGCCGTGGCCTCCATGCTGTATCGCGATTATTCGCGCAAGGCCGGTGAATGGGTGCCCAACCGCCATGGCGGTCGCGAGAACCTGGAAGCCATCGACTTCTTGCGGCACCTGAACGACGTGGTTGCCCTTGAAGCACCGGGCGCCTTGGTGATCGCCGAGGAGTCCACGGCCTGGCCTGGCGTCAGCCAGCCGACCCAGCAGGGTGGCCTGGGCTTCAACTACAAATGGAACATGGGCTGGATGCACGACTCCCTGCATTACATCCAGCAAGACCCGGTGTACCGCGCCCATCATCACAACGAGCTGAGTTTCGGGTTGGTGTACGCCTGGTCCGAGCGCTTTATCCTGCCGATTTCCCATGATGAGGTGGTGCACGGCAAACACTCGCTGATCGACAAGATGCCCGGCGACCGCTGGCAGAAATTTGCCAACCTGCGCGCCTACCTCAGTTTCATGTGGATGCACCCCGGCAAGAAGCTGCTGTTCATGGGTTGCGAATTTGGCCAATGGCGCGAGTGGAACCACGACCAGCAACTGGATTGGTATTTGCTGCAATACCCCGAGCACCGTGGCGTGCAAAAGCTGGTGGGCGACTTGAACCGCCTGTACCGCGAAGAACCAGCGTTGCACGAACAGGACGATGCGCCCCAGGGCTTCCAATGGCTGATCGGTGACGACGCGATCAACAGCGTCTACGCCTGGCTGCGCTGGAGCAAGGATGGCAAACCGGTGTTGGTGGTTGCCAACTTCACCCCGGTGCCCCGCGAAGGCTACGCAGTCGGTGTGCCGTTTGGTGGGCGCTGGAGTGAGGTGATCAACAGTGACGCCGACACTTACGCCGGCTCCAATTACGGTAACGGTGGCGCGGTGTTTACCCAGGATGAGCCGCGCCATGGGCAACCGGTGTCGCTGTCGCTGAACTTGCCGCCCTTGGGCGTGCTGATTTTGCGCCCTCAGGAGCCTGAAACGCTCTAGCACGGCGGATGCTGCTGTTCGGCTTGCTGGCAAGGTGCCACAATGGCGCCTTTGTCGTCGCCGTTCACACAGGCCAATCCCATGAATAGCCGCGGGCAAGATCAGGGTCAGCAAATCGAAGAGCAGGTGCGAACCGACCGTTTGCACCAGCTGTTTCGTCAATCATTCTCGGCGATCTTCGGCAGCTATCTGGGCGCCGTCATGCTCTGCTGGCTGTGCTGGGACCGGTTCGATCATCAGGTCATCCTGGTGTGGCTGGTGCTCTTGGCGGGTTCATCATTGGTGCGCCTGCATCTGTTCGTGCAATGGTTTCGCTGCCCGGACGCGGAGCGTACACCCGCCCGTTGGGAACGCCACTACTGGGTCACGCTGATGCTGTCGGCAGGTATCTGGGGCGGCGGGGCGCTGGCGGTGATGCCGGTCGATGATCGCTTATCCCAGGTGTTGGTGATGCTGTTTACCGTGGGCATGTCGGTCAGCGCGGTGTCCTGTTATTCGGCCTATCGCTACATGACGCTGGGCTCCATGGCGCTGGTGTTGCTTCCCTGTACGGTATGGATGCTGTTGCAGCCCTCACCGATGCAAGTCGGCGTGGCGCTGGCGGTGCTGGTGTTTGCCTCGTTTGTGGTCGGTGCGACGCGCAAGCTCTCCGATGCCCTGGAAAAAGCCTTTCGCCTGACCCGGCAAATGGAGCGCGCTCATCACATTTCCACCCGCGCCGCCCAGACCGATGAACTGACCGGGCTGATGAACCGTCGGGCGTTTTACGAGCAAGCCCAGTTGCTCTACGCGCAGTGCCTGCGCGAGCAGCAGCCGCTGTGTGCGTTGATGATGGACATGGACCACTTCAAAGCCATCAATGACACCTACGGCCATCAAGCCGGTGACCAGGTGTTGCGCCAGATTGGCGCGGTGATCAGCGCATCCTTTCGCCAGACCGATATCTACGGTCGCCTGGGAGGCGAGGAGTTTGCGGTGTTGCTGCCCAATACCTCATTGGAGACCGCGCGCGGCATTGCCGAGCAGTTGATCCGAAAAATTGGTGACTTGCCCGCCGACCCGGTACAGGGGGTGAGCGCGAGCCTGGGCGTGGCCTCCACCCACGCTCAGCATCTGGACTTGAACGGCTTGATGAACAGCGCCGACAAAGCCCTGTACCAGGCCAAGGCATCGGGCCGCAATCAGGTGGCGGTCGTCGACTGATCCTTGCACATCGCCTTTGCCAGCACCCGCGCAACCTGATCGGCGGAGTAGGGCTTGGCGAGGAATTCAAAGCCTTCATAGCCGCTGTCCGCCAGCTCCTCACTGTAGCCGGAGACGAGTACCACGGGCAGGTCCGGGCGGCGCTGGCGCAGCAGCTTGGCCATGGCCACGCCGGTCATGCCGGGCATCACCACGTCGGAGAAAATCGCATCGAACCCCTGGACGTCTGTGCCGGCGAGGTTCAGCGCCTGTTCGGCATTGGTCGCCCAGGTGGTCTGGTAACCCAGGTCCTTGAGGATCTGGCTGGCGAAGCGTCCTACCTCAAGGTTGTCCTCGACGATCAGCACATGCTGATGAGCCGCCTCTTGCGACGCAGGCAGGTCTGCGTGCGGGACTTGATCCAGCGCCGTTTCGCCTTCGACTTGCGGCAGGTACAAGGTAAACACCGTGCCGTGGCCCAGGGTGCTGGCCACATCGATATTGCCGCCTGACTGCTTGGCAAAGCCGAATACCTGCGACAGGCCAAGGCCCGTGCCTTTGCCCACGGCCTTGGTGGTGAAGAACGGCTCGAAAATGCGCTCGAAGGTATCGCTGGGAATCCCGGTGCCGGTGTCGGCCAGGGAGATGGCGATGTAGGGCATGCACGACGCGGCATCCCCGCGAATACGTGGCAGCGTTTGCTCGCCGGCGACCTTGAGGGTCAGGGTACCCTGGCCGTCCATCGCATCGCGGGCGTTGAGGGCGATGTTGATCAACGCGGTTTCGAACTGGCTGGGGTCGATGCGTGCATAGCAGGGCTGATCGGGCAATTGCACCTGCACATGAATGCGTGCGCCGGTGACGCTTTCGAGCATCTCGCCGATGTTCTGCACGCGCTGGCCGACATCGAACACCTGCGGGTTCAACGGCTGGCGACGGGCAAAGGCGAGCAGTTGGCTGGTGAGCTTGCTGGCCCGCTCCACGGTGTCGGACACCGCGCACATATAGCGTTGCCGACGCTCTTCGGACAGGCCCGGTTGGCGCAGGAAATCCACGGATGAGCGAATGATGGTCAGTAGGTTGTTGAAGTCATGGGCGACGCCACCGGTCAGTTGGCCGATGGCCTCAAGTTTTTGTGACTGGCGCAGTGCAGCTTCGGCTTCGGCCAGCGCACGGGTACGCTCATTCACGCGCTGCTCGAGGGTGGCATTGAGTTCCGTATAGGCGGCCAGGCCCTTACGCACGGCGGCGTCGGCACGCACGCGCTCGATGTGCGCCCAGGAACGTTCGGTGACTTCGCCCAACAGCGCGATGTCGTAGGACGACCAAAAACGCGGCACTTTGTCGTGTACGGCCATCAGCGCGGTGAGCCGCCCGTCTTTGATCAAAGGCATGCAAATAGTGGCTGTCACACCGAGTGCCTGGAAGCTTGCGGCATCATGGGGCGGCAACTCGCTCAGATTATTGCGTATCACCAGTGGCTCGCCGGCACGCAGGCAGTTGACCGCGCATTCGCCAAACGCCGCCAGGCTGTAATGGCCGATGATGCTCGGCGAGCCTTGCGCCGACCAGTCGCCGCGAATGGTGAAGCCGTCTTGATCTTCGTCCATGTCAGCGTAGGCGCAGATGGACACCTGCAGGTGCTGGGCCAACAAGCGGGTGGTCGACGTCATGATGGTTTCGGCGTCGGTGGCGTTGGTCACGCAGTTGCTAATGGCGTCCAGCACTTCAAGACGACGGGCCAGGAACACGGTGGCAGTGGTTTCGGTCACCGTGTCGAGCAGACCGACCACCACGCCTTGGGCGTTGCGAATCGGGCTGTAGCAAAAGGTGAAATAGGCTTGTTCCGGCGCTTCGTTGCGTTGGATCAGCAGCGGGAAGTTTTCGATATAGGTGGCGTGCCCGTCGAACGCGGCGTCGGCGATAGGGCTGATATCGTCCCACACTTCGTGCCAGATCTCGTTGAACGGGCGGCCCAGAGCGTCGGGTTTGCTACCCAGGATCGGCGTGAACGCGTCGTTGTAGAGGGTAATCAACTGAGGTCCCCAGACGATGGCCTGGGGAAAACTCGACGCGAAGGACAGCGCAACGGTTGTCTTCAACACATCGGGCCAGTGCTCAAGCGGCCCCAGGGGCGTATTGGCCCAATCATGCTGACGAACCCGCTCTGCCATTTCGCTGCTGCCTTGCAGCCAATTCATCATTGGGTTCACACCTTGCTTGCCACGCATTGTTTAGCTTTGAAGAGTCACACCGACTAGCAACAGACCGGAATGACCGCATTCAGTTCAGCGCGATTATCTCCCTGATAGCACTTTGATTTCATTGTCTATTTTCACGCCGTCATTATTGGCCGGGTTGGGCCGGCGCCCAACCTTCATTGCGTGCCGAATAACCCCGTCCAATAGATGCCCGCGTCACTCTTGGGGTCCATCGCGTAGGCAGCACCCAAATCGCGAAATTGCGGGTTCATCAGGGTGGCGCAGTGGCCGGGGCTGGCGAGCCAACCGTCGACGACCTTGCGCGGCGTGTCGAGGCCGGCGGCGATGGTTTCGCCGATGTTCTTCGCGATATACCCGGCCAGTTCGGCGCGGTCACCGGGCGTACGCCCGTCGTGGTCCAGGTGGTCGAAGAAGTTGCCGTTGGCCATGTTGCGCGTGTGGCTGTTGGCCGCGCTGGCCAGCGTGTCGTTCCACGACAGCGGTGTGGTCGCGGTGAACGCCTGGGTGCCGCACTGGCGCGGCTCGGCACGCGCGGTGTTGATCAGGTCGAGCAGTTTTCTGCCTTCGGTTTGCCAGTCCCCGAGGCCACTGGTCAGCAGTGGGCGGGCCAGCACGATGCGCCAGTCCTGGCCGCTGTTGCTCACGCCGATGTCGACAAACTGCGGATCGAGCACTACGCGGCAGAAGCTTTCGCGTACCGCTTTCATCGCGGCCTCGGCGTCCTTGGGACCGGACAGGCTGATGGCCTGCACGTTCACCATCGGGTACGCAGCCCGCGCCAGCGACTGCTGCAAATCGCCGACATTGGAGGCCGGCAATACCAGCCGTGTGTCGCTTGCCAGCGGTGGCAGCTCCTGGGAACCCTGGTCACCGCAGCGTTGTACCTGGCTGCGGTATTGGTTGATCTGTTGGACTAACTGACTTTCTTCATTCGCCATCGCGCTGGCGCAGAACACCGTAGTGGCGGCCAGCGTCGTAAGACCCATCATCAATGACAGAACGCGCATGGACGTTACCCTTGAGCTTGAAAGTGCCCATGATGCGCGATCCAGGTGCATCCATGCACCCGTTGGTCCGAACTTTTTTGCTCAGTTCTTGAATGCCGAGTGTTTCGCGCCCTGATCACACAGGGCAAACACCACCACCAACAACGCAGAAATCGCCAGGATCACCACCACCCCATCAGTGGAGTGGGTGGCCGAGGCCGCTACCATTGACAGCGCGCCCAGCGGCGCCAGGCCACCGGCAATGGCGGTGCCGATTTCACGCCCGGTGCCGAAACCCGAAGAGCGCGTTTGCGTCGGGAACTGTCGGCTCAGGAACGAGCCCTGGGGTGCAAACATCATCGGCGCGAGGATACCGGTGCCCACGCCGATGGCGAGGTAGATCATCAGGCTTTCACCACTGTTGAGCAGGGCCAGGAACGGGTAGGCAAACAACAGTGAACACAGCCCGCCGAGCATCAATACGGTCTTGCTGCTCCATTTGTCACACAGCCAGCCGAAGCAGGGTACGGCGACGATAGCCACCAGGCTGGCGATGGTCACCGACAGCGAGGTGACATGCACATCCACGCCTTTGAATTGGGTCAGGTACGCCAGGGAAAAAGTCTTGAAGATGTAGCTCAGGGCGTTGTAGCCAATCGCGACAAAAAACACCACGGCAAGGCCCTTGAGGTCATTCTTGAACAAGGCTTTGAGGGGTGATGGCTTGGCCTTGGCTTTTTCCTTGCTCAGTTCTTCGAACTGTGGGGTTTCCGGAATGCTGTTACGCACCCACAGGCCGACGCCCACTAGCACGATGCTGCAGATAAACGGAATGCGCCAGCCGCCGGCCAACAGGAACTCGTTGCCGTTGATGGTCAGCAGGTAAATGGTCAGCGAGGACAACAACAGGCCCAGGTTCAGGCCCAATGCCGGCCAGGCGCCCTGGCTGCCACGCTTGCCGTGGGATGCATGTTCGTAGGAGGTGACCGCCGCGCCCGACAGCTCGGCACCGGCGCCCAGGCCTTGGATGATACGGATAAACACCAGCAAGATCGGGGCCCAGATGCCGATGGAGGCGTAGCTGGGAATCAAGCCAATCAAGGTGGTGCACACGCCCATCAGGCAGAAGGTCAGCACCAGCACTTGCTTGCGCCCGAACTTGTCGCCCAGGTAGCCAAACAGGATGCCGCCGAAGGGGCGGGCGATAAAGCCGATGGCAAAGGTAGAAAAGGCCATCAGCGTGGCGGTCTTCGGGTCGCTGTTATCGAAGAAGATCTTCGAAAACACAATCGCCGCCATGGTGGCGTACAGGTAAAAGTCGTACCACTCCAGCATCGAGCCGAAGATGGTGGCGGCGGCTACTTTGCGCAGGCGCTTGCGGGTTTGTTCGGGCGTTTCGGTACCGGGGATGGAGGCGGATGCCGACATGCTGGACTTCCTTCTGGGTCTTTGTAGTTATTGTTGGGTGAACGGGCCGTGCGGGTCTTACTGGGGTTGGAACAGGCGGTCGGCGATCATCGCGCCGATGGGCATGGCTGAAGTGGCGGCCGGTGAGGGCGCATTGCACACATGCAGCATTCGTGAGGTTTGGGCGAACAGAAAATCGTGCACCAGGCTGCCGTCGCGCATCACCGCCTGGGCGCGGATGCCGGCCTCGTAGGGCAGCAGGTCATCGAGGGTCAGGGACGGGCAGTACTTGCGGCACTGCTCCAGGTAGCCGGACTTGAACAACGAATTCTTCATCTCGGTGGTGCCGGAGCCGAGGTTTTGCCAGAGGGTTTTCCAGAAGCCCGGGAAGCTGGCGTACTGCGCCACGTCGCGCCAGTTCACCGAGAACTTGCGGTAGTTCTCGCGGCCAAGGCCGAGCACGGCATTCGGGCCGACGGTGACGCTGCCGTCGATCATGCGGGTCAGGTGCACGCCGAGGAAGGGCAGCTCCGGGTCGGGGATCGGGTAGATCAGGTGGTTGACGATGTTGTTCTTGGCAGCAGGCAGGCGGAAGTATTCGCCGCGAAACGGGATGATCTGATGGTCGATGCTGATGCCGGCCAGGCGGGCCAGGCGGTCTGACTGCAAGCCGGCGCACACCACCAGGTGGCGGGCTCGCCAGGTCTCGCCCTCGGTGTTGACGGTGACGGTGTCGGTGTCTTCGTGAATGGCGGTTACGGTGCGTTCAAGGCAGATCTGCCCACCGTTGCGACGGATCACCTGGGCCATGGTCTCGCACACCTGGCGGTAATCGACAATCCCGGTAGCATCGAGAAACAAGCCGCCGAGGCCGACGATGTTCGGTTCACGCTGGCGCAGTTGTTCGGCATTCAAGCGCTCGACCTGCATGCCATTGAGCTGGGCACGGGCGTACAGCGCTTCCATGCGTTGCATTTCCAGCGGGCTGGAAGCCACCAGCAGCTTGCCGCATACCTCGAATTTGATTCCGTGTTCGCGGCAGAACTGCTTGGTGGCTTCGGCGCCGCGCTTGCACAAATCGGCCTTGAGGCTGCCGGGTGCGTAGTAGATGCCGGCATGGATCACACCGCTGTTGTGGCCGGTCTGGTGCTTGGCCAGCACCGACTCTTTTTCCAGGATCACCAACGACGCGCCGGGTTGGCGCTTGAGCAGCTCCATGGCGGTGGCCAGGCCGACGATGCCGCCGCCGATAATGCAAAAGTCATGAATCATTGCAGGGATACCTAAGGCTATACATTTTGGTCTGCTTATCAGGTTGTCAGACTAATGTTTTTGTTAAAAAAATGGCGTGTCCAGGGACACGCTGCAAACAGGGTGGATCAATTCGTGGTCGGCAATTCCAGGTGCAGGCGCCGCGCCGCGGCACGCAGGTGCGCCTCGGCACCGGCGGCGGCGCGTTGGGCGTCGCCGTCGACGATGGCCTGGTAGAGCTGTTGATGTTCCAAGGTTGCGTCGGCCGAACCATTGGCAAAGCGCGAGGCCGAGTTCTCCCACGCGGTTTTACGCGCCGTGGCCAATTGGCTCCTGAGGAAGTCATGGAAGGCCACGAAGTAGTCATTCTTGCTGGCGTCGGCAATGGCGCGATGGAACTCCACATCGGCCAGGGCCGCCGCTTCAAAGTCGTCGCGGTTGTCCTGCATGGCCTGCAAGGCGCTTTGCATGCGTTGCAGGTCGGCACTGTCGCGGCGCTGGGCAGCAATCGAAGCGGCCTGGGTTTCGATCCACAGACGTACTTCGAACATCTGCGCCAGGTCAGGTCGTCGCCCGTTTGGCTGCGGGAAACGAAACACCGTGCCCGCAGGGGTCTGCGAAATGAACGAGCCCAGGCCCCGGCGGGCGGTGAGCACACCGTCGGCCTTGAGCTGGGCAATGGCTTCACGCACCACGGAGCGGCTGACGTTGAGCTGTTCGGCCAGTTGCTGTTCGGTCGGCAGGCGCGACTCCGGCGCCAGTTGGCCGGAGTCGATTTCTGCGCGAATGGCGCTGACAACCCGTACGACAAGCGAATCGGGGCGCTGGAGCTCAAGCATGGGAAAACCTTGGTGATCAGGTTGTCAGACAATAGTCGTTACGATTTTAGCTTGTCAATATTTGTCTGCTTCGCGTTGGCGAGCGTGGGCGCGCGTTTCCAGGCGATCAGGGCGGCCAGCAGCAACAAACCCGTTGCCGTGGCAAAGGTCGCGTGCAAGCCGGCAACCACCGCATCAGGCGCGGCGTGGCTGACATCCGGGGTGGCGCGGGCGAACACCGCGCCGAGGGCCGATGCGCCGATAATCAGGCCCAGGTTGCGCGATAGATTCAGCAGGCCGGACACAGTACCTCGGCGTGCCGCCTGTACATGACTCATCACCGCCGTGTTGTTGGCCGCCTGGAACAGGCTGTAGCCGGCCGTCAACACGATCAGCGCCGCGAGATACATGGCGAGCCCCGACACCTGCGACAGCAACAAGCTCCCGCACAGCATTACACCCAACCCCATGAGGGTTACGCACTGGCTGCCGAGGCGATCGGTCAGGTAACCCGCCGGTACACCGGTAACCGCCGCGACCGCTGGCCCCACGGCCATGGCCAAGCCCATCCAGGCGGGATCGAGGCCCAGGCCACGCGACAGGTAGAACGGGCCCACCACAAACGTGGCCATGATCACCGCCGACACCAGGGCACTCATGGCCAAGCCGGCGCGCAACGGCGCATCGCGCAGGGGCGCCCAGAATGTATCGCCTGGCCAAGCGTCGCGGCGGTCAGCATCCACCGGCAAATAATGGTAGGCGAGGGCGGCAGCCACACCCGCCAAGGGCAGGCCGATCAAAAACAGCGCGCGCCAGCTCCACAGGCTGAGCAATACCCCGCCGACACTCGGCCCCATGGCCGTGCCGAGTGCCGACAGGGTGCCGAGCAGGCCCATGACTCGGCCGGTATTTTCTTTAGTGACGGTGTCACCCACCATGCCCAGGGTCATCGCCATCATGATTGCCGCGCCCAGGCCCTGGAATGCCCGTGCCCCGATCAGCCAGGGCAGGGTTGGCGCGGCGGCACACCCGGCGCAGGCCAGGGCAAACACCAGCAACCCGGCCAGCAGCAGGCGCCGGCGCCCCAGACGGTCGCCCAGGCGCCCGGCGCTGACGATCACGGCGGTGATGGCCAGCAGGTAGGCTAGCACCACCCATTGCACGGCATGAAACGAGGCCCCGAAGGCGTGCGCCACGCTGGGCAGGCCGACATTGGCGATGCTGGTGCCCAGGGCGGCCAGCAACATGGACAGCGACAAGGCGACCAGGCCGCCGCGTGTGGAGGTTTGCATGCGCGTTTCCTTGAGTGAATGCACCTGTCACAAATCTACGGCGTCGCCTAACATGGCGGAAGACGCATGGGTTGCAGGTTATAGCTGCACCCAACGCCTGATAAGGAGCCCGCATGCCCGACCTCAATTTACTCATCACCCTCGACGTGCTGCTTGCCGAAGGCAGCGTCGCTCGCGCCGCCCAGCGCCTGCGCCTGAGCCCTTCGGCCATGAGCCGGGCCCTGGCGCGTTTGCGTGCGGCCACTGGCGACCCGTTGCTGGTGCGCGCCGGGCGCGGCCTGGTGCCGACGCCCCGGGCCTTGCAACTGCGCGAGCAGGTCAGCCAACTGGTGCAGGACGCTCAGGCCGTATTGCGCCCGGCACACACTCTGGACTTGGGGGCGGTGGTGCGCACCTTCACCCTGCGCACCAGTGAGGAATTCATCGAACGTTTTGGCCCCGCCTTGCTGGCGCGCATCGCCCAGGAAGCGCCCGGTGTGCGCTTGCGCTTTGTGCACAAGAGCGACAAGCACAGTGCGTTGCTGCGCGACGGTGGTGTCGACCTGGAAACCGGTGTAGTCGATGTCGGCGCCAGCCCCGAGGTGCTGACCCAAGCGCTGTTTCGTGACCGCCTGGTGGGCGTGGTGCGCGAGGGCCATCCTCTGAGTCGCGGCCCTTTGAGCGCAGCGCGTTTCGCCGAGGGACAACACGTCTATGTGTCGCGGCGCGGGCAGGACCGTGGCCAGATCGACGATGCTCTGGAGGCGCAAGGTCTGGTTCGGCAGGTCAGCATCGTGGTCGCGGGTTTCAACACGGCCATCGCCCTGGCGCGGGGCACTGACCTGATCGCCAGCGTGCCTGAGCGCTATATCACCGTGCCGCCTCGAGGCTTGCACTGCTTTGAGCTGCCGGTGACGTTGCCGCCGTTTACCGTGGCGATGCTGTGGCACCCGCGACAGGATGCCGACTTGGCCCATCGCTGGCTGCGCACCTGTTTGCGCGAGGTGTGCGGGCCATGAGCGGCCCGCAACAGGTACAATCGCCGCTGCCTTGACGCGAAACCCCAGGAATTTGCATGTTCAGCCTTACCCGCTACACCACGCCGTGCCCCGAACCGATCAACAGCCAGATCCTGCAGATGGTGGTAGACAACCTCACCGACATCAGCAGCGTGGCGCTGGCGCCGAGCAACCTGCTCTACAACATCTACCAGTACACCATCGGGTTTGAGGTGCACCTGTACCTTGAGGCGTTGAATGGCGAAAAAGGCGTTGCGGTGGAGTTGGTCGTGGCGATGGAAGACGACGCGGTGGTGGGCTTTTGCCTGTATCTGCCGGTGAAGGATGATCCGCATGCGTGTGGCATCGCGTTTATGGCGGTGCAGGCCGGCTTTCGTCGCCAGGGTGTGGCACGCAGCATGCTGGACGAGGTGTTGGCGCGTTATCCCCACGCCGAACTGGCCTGTGCGGTAGAGAAGGTCGCGGTGTTCGAAGCCATGGGGTTCCAGGTGCGCGGTGCGCGTGGCCCCCAGGTCGTGATGAACACTCGCAACTACGCCACCGAAGGGCTGATGGGCGTGTTGGATGTGGCCTCGATCTACAGCTCGCTGGAAGTGCGGCAGATCCACACCTACCTGCTGCAAAAACACGGCAAGCGCGCCATGGTCGACGCAGAGAAACAGCGTGATCGGCACCTGGACCAGTTGACGCGCAAGGCGCAACTGTTCGTCCAGAGCCGTCTGCCTATGGCCTGACGCGCCTGACCATCCCGAGGATAGTCTCCAGCAGCTCCTGCTGAGCTTCCTCGCGGCTGATCTCGCCATTGGCCGCCGCATGGGACAGCGCTTCCGCCGCGCCGAGCATGGCGCGCAACCCAGCCTGAGAAATGCTGCCGCCGTGGGTGAAGGGCGACAGCGCGTCCCGGCACTTATCGAGGAAGATCGCCTCGTATTCACGCTTGGACGCTTCCAACTCCGGCGAACCGCTCAAGGCGGCAATCACGCCGGGGATTTCCCGACCTTGCAACAACACACAATCGACATACGACGACGCGATGACCCACGCCCGGTCTTCAAGGGTCGCGTTGCTGGTGGCGATGGCTTCGGCAAACACCTGGTCCTGGCGCGCGTCGAAGTCTGCATACAGCGCGGCCAGCAACCCCGCGCGCGTCGCGAAGTGGTCGTACACCACCGGTTTGGTAACGCCCGCCAGCTCGGCCAGGCGGCCCAGGGTCAGGGCGTCGGTGCCTTCGTCACGCACCAATTGCCAGGCCACGTCGAGTAACTGACGCAGGCGATCTTCACGGGACAAACGACGACGTGGGGCAGGGGATTCACTGCTTGACATGCTTATATACCAAAAGTAACTTATTCGACGTAACTTACTAAAAGTAGATTAAGCCGAAACGGAGGCAAAGTCATGCACGCACTGATCGTTGTTGCTCATCACGACCCACAATCCCTCACCCATAGCGTGGCCACCGAGGTGGGGGCGGGCTTGACCGCCTCTGGTCACACCTTTGAAATGGCCGACCTTGCCGCCGAAGGTTTCGACCCACGCTATACCGCCGCCGATCATTGGGTTCACCGTACACGCGCCACGCCGCCAGCCGACGTGCTGGCCGAACAGGCCCGCATCGACCGCGCCGACGCGCTGGTGCTGGCGTTCCCCATCTACTGGTGGTCGATGCCGGCGTTGCTCAAGGGCTGGGTTGACCGCGTATTCGTCAATGGCTGGGCGATTGATTACGGCCCCGATACACCGGTGCAGAAGAAACTAAGGCATTTGCACGTGCATCTGCTGGCCCTGGGGGCAGCTGACGAAAGTGCCTTCGATCGACACGGTTATGCCAAGGCCATGAACACCCAGATCGACTACGGCATCTTTGATTATTGCGGTGCGCGGGTTCTCACCTCCGAGTTGTTGCTGGATTCGGAAAGTGGCACGGCCCAGGCGCATTTGCACAAGGCCCGGGCTGTGGGGCAGGGGTTGTTTGAGCATGAGGCCGTCGCGGGTTAATTCAAGCGTCGCGAAACAGGTCGTGGGCGTCGAGCAAGCGGTAGGCAATCTCTGGGTTTTTCTCCAGGCCACGGCGAATGGAGGCGGGGATGGACTGGCGGGTCTTGCGACACATGCCCGGCAGTTCGTCGATGACGATCTGGATCCCGCGCATGCTCTTGACCTCGGTATGCCCTGGTGCGATGTGTACGCGGATGCCCAACTGGTCGTACATCCGCTGTTGCAGGTGTTCGAGGTCTTGCAGGCTCTTGAGGTTCTCCAGGCGCGACAGCAGGATTTTTTCCTGCTGTCGCGTCAGTTGGAGAATGCGCAGGTCAGCGCCGGGCGCTTGCAGCAGGTGTTCACGGTTGCAGACACAGGCGCCGGGTGGGCAGGGTTGGCGAAGGGTCATTGACGCTCCCGGCGGGATTGTAGGAGCGAGCTTGCTCGCGAAAAACTCACAGGCGCCGCATTCATTCAGCAAACACGCGTTTCGTTAACGTTTTTCGCGAGCAAGCTCGCTCCTACAGGTGGCTGTGTCAGTTGTTTAGGTGGACGCCCAGGCTGCCCAGGGCTTTCCAGTAGTCAGGGTAGGTCTTGGCCACGCAGTCCGGGTCTTGAATGCGAATGCCCGAGACCTTCAGCCCGGCCAGGGCAAAGCACATGGCGATGCGATGGTCGGCGTGGGTGTCGATCAGTGCGGTGCAGGCGGTGCCCGCTAGGGCCGGGTCGCTGGCGACCAGCAGGTCATCGCCCTGGATGGTCGCCAGGCCCGGGCGAATTTCGTTGAGACCATCGTGTAGCGCCTGCACACGGTCACATTCCTTGACGCGCAGGTTCGCCAGTTCAGTGAAACGCACCGGGGTGTTGTTGAATGCGGCGAGCACCGCCAGGGTCGGGATCGCATCCTGCATTTGCGAGCCTACCACCGTGGCCTGCATGTTCGGGAACTGCGCGATCACGGCCTGGGCCTTGGCGTCGGGCTGGGTGAAGTCCTGCGCGGCTACACCGATGTCAATACGGCCACCGGTCAGTACTTCTGCGGCCCACAGGTAAGTGGCGGCGGACGCATCGGGTTCGATCAAATAATCATGAGCGGTATAGCCAGTGGGGGCCACGCGCCAGGTGGTGTCGTCCACGGCGTCCACCTGGGCCCCGAACGCACGCATGCAATCGAGGGTCAGGTCCACGTAGCCACGGGCGCCGATGTCCTTGCCGGTCAGCGCCACTTCAATCGGCGCTTCGCCGCACGCCGCGAGCATCAGCAGGGCCGATACGTACTGGCTGGACAAGCCACCGTCAATCTCAAAACGCTTGGCCTGGACTTTGCCCAGGCCGTGCACGGTCACCGGTGGGCAGCCGGTGGGGCTGTCGACCTGGATGCCGTTCTGGCCCAGGGTAGCCAGCAGCGGGCCGATCGGGCGTTTTTGCATGTACTCGTCGCCGTCCAGTACCACGGTGCCTTGCACGGTGGCCACCGCAGCCGTGAGAAAACGCATGGCGGTGCCAGCGTTGCCGAGGAACAACGGCTGGGCCGGCAATTGCAGCGAGCCTTGGCTGGTGACCACAAAGGTGGTGTCATCCGGCTCGTCGATGGTGACGCCCATCTGCCGCAGGGCGACCGACATGTGGCGCGTGTCATCGCTTTTGAGCGCACCGCTCAAACGGCTGGTGCCCTTGGCCAATGCCGCCAGCAACAGCGCACGGTTGGTAATGGATTTGGAGCCGGGGGGCGCGACCTTGCCAGTGAGGGGGAAGTTGGGCGGTGTAACGGTCACGGTTTTCTGCGAACTCAAGGTACAAGGCTCCTGGTCAAGGCGAGGTGGCGTGGAGTGGCCGACATGCGGACCCGAATCATCAGGCAAACACGCCATGCTTGTCGAGTGAGCGGGTGATTTGCGTGCCCAAATGTGTGAGGGACTTACCCTAACTGTAGGAGCGAGCAAGCTCGCTCCTGCTGCCTTAACGCTGGCTCAGCCAGTAGTCATGCAGCGCACGCGCAGCCGGTTCGATCTCGCTGACCTGCTGTTGATGGGCGTTTACATCCAGGTCTGCCGGCAGTTCGAAATTGTCCTGCTCGGCGCACCAGGAAATCCGCTCCAGTTGCCCGGCTTGTACAGCGGGCAATGGCGGCCAGTTGGCGATCTCCACACCGCGCACATAGCCAAAGCACCATTCCTCGGCAAGGGTCACCGCCTGGTCTTGATGTTCTGTTTCATCGAAACGGGCTTTGAATGCCTGGGCATCAGTGGCCAATTGTTCGGCCAGGGTATTCATATGGCGTACACACAGTTCGAGAAAAGCCTGGGCCTCGTCCATGTTATCCCATTCAGGATTTTGCCCGCCCCAGATCGCCGGGAACCAGTCGGCCACATCCACCTTGGCCGGGCTGGAAACCAGGGCGGTGAAATAACCGTCGAGTTCGGCCATGTTCAGCACTGAGTGGTCTTCGCCGTATTTGAGCAAGGTGGCGTCAATGAATTCGAAATCGTCGGGGGCGAGGGGTTGGGCGTGCATGGCATATCCTTAAAACGTCGAGCGCCGCTGGCAGCGCGGCTTAAAGCGCAAAGGATGGCCTGTGCATCGGGTTTTATCCAGCGTCTTTTCCTTCACCGTGGCCAGTCCCGTTTTTGGCCGATGCGCCGTGGCGCACCCTTGATATAGTCTGGCCTTTCTCAATCGCCAGTCAGGGATCACTGCCATGTCCGAATACCAAGCCTTCGTAGTCGAACTCAGCGGCAACGTTGCCCATGTGCAGATCAATCGCCCGGAAAAGATCAACGCCATGAACGCGGCGTTCTGGACCGAAATCATCGACATCTTCCAATGGATCGACGAAACCGACGCCGTGCGTGCCGTGGTGCTCAGCGGCGCGGGCAAGCACTTTTCCTCGGGCATCGACCTGATGATGCTGGCCTCGATCGCCAATGATTTTGGCAAGGACGTGGGGCGCAATGCGCGCCTGCTGCGCCGCAAGATCCTTGAGCTGCAAGCCTCGTTCAGCGCCGTGGACACTTGCCGCAAGCCTGTGCTCGCGGCGATCCAGGGCTACTGCATCGGCGGCGCCATCGACCTGATCAGTGCCTGCGACATGCGCTATGCAGCTGAAGACGCGCAATTCTCGATCAAGGAAATCGACATCGGCATGGCCGCCGACGTCGGCACCTTGCAACGCCTGCCGCGCATTATCGGCGACGGCATGCTGCGTGAACTGGCCTACACCGGCCGTCAGTTCGGCGCCGATGAAGCGCGCCGCATCGGCCTGGTCAATCGCGTGTTTGCCGATCAGCAAAGCCTGCTGGCGGGCGTCATGGACCTCGCCCAGCAAATCGCCGCCAAGTCGCCGATTGCCGTGACCGGCACCAAGGCCATGATCAGCTACATGCGTGACCACACAGTCAATGACGGCCTGGAATACGTTGCCACCTGGAACTCGGCTATGTTGCAATCCAACGACCTGCGCGTGGCCATCGCGGCCCACATGAGTAAGCAGAAACCCGAATTCGTGGATTGACCGACATGACCCCAGGCTGGATTACCACAACGCTGCTGGACAACGACGCCCCTGGCGGCTGGGCCGTCGCCCGCAGCCGCGAAGGCTTTTTACACGACACCAACGGCCCGCTGTTCCCGCGCGAATGGCTCAAGCGTCAGGACTTGTCGATGTTTGCCGAACACGGCATCGGCCACCTCGACGGCGAGCCGGTGTACCTGCTGGAACTCGACTCGGTGGCGGATGTGCCAGGGTGCAGTTGGCAGGGCCTGCGCGGTTTTATGCTGCAAGGCGATCACACCCTGTACAAGGTGCTGGGCTACGCCGCGCAGATCGGCACCTGGGCGCGGGAGCACCGCTTTTGTGGCAGTTGCGGCCAGGCGATGGCGCAGGTGCCGAGGGAGCGGGCGATGTATTGCCAGGCCTGCGACCTGCGCAGCTACCCTCGGATCTCGCCGAGCATGATCGTGCTGGTGACCCGTGGCGATGAGATCCTTCTAGCGCGTTCGCCGCGTTTCGTCACCGGGGTTTACAGCACCCTGGCCGGTTTTGCCGAGCCGGGTGAGTCCGCCGAAGACTGCCTGATCCGTGAGGTGCGCGAAGAGGTGCAGCTGGAGGTCAAGAACATCCAGTACATGGGCAGCCAATGCTGGCCGTTCCCTCACTCGATGATGCTGGGCTTTCACGCCGAATACGCCGGTGGCGATATCGTGCCCCAGGCCGACGAGATCGAGGATGCGCAGTGGTTCAATATCCACGAGCTGCCGCCGTTGCCGGCGTCACGCTCGATTGCGCGTTACCTCATCGACCTCTACGTGGCCCGCCGCTTAGGCCACGCTGAACCAGTGCTGCCAGGCTAGGCGTACGGTCAGGCCCAGGACCACGGTGATAAACACCGGGCGAATGAATTTGGCGCCGCCGCTGATCGCGCTGCGTGCGCCAAAGAACGCGCCACACATCACCGACACGCCCATCGCCAGGCCGACAATCCAGTCCACCGACCCATTGATGATGAACACCGTCAGCGCCGCCGCGTTGCTGACGAAGTTCATGCTGCGCGCCACGCCGCTGGCCTTCACCAGGTCGATAGGGTGCAGCAGCATCGTGCTGACCGTCCAGAATGCCCCCGTGCCGGGCCCGGCCACGCCGTCGTAGAAGCCCAGGCCAAAGCCCTGGGTGGCTTGCCATTTCTTCTTGATCGGTGCCTCGGCGTCCAGTGGCGCCTTGGGCGTGCCGCCGAACAGCAGGTACACACCGCAGGCGAAGACGATCACCGGGAGCATCTTGTTCAGGGTTTCGGCGGGCAAGTAATGGGCGACGACCGCGCCGGTCAGCGCGCCGATTAACGTACCGACGATGGCGTGCACCCATTGGCGTGGGTGAAACAGCTTGCGGCGGTAGAAGGTAAAACTGGCGGTGGCCGAGCCGAAGGTGGAGCTGAGCTTGTTGGTGCCCAGTACCAGATGCGGCGGCATGCCGGCGGTGAGCAGGGCGGGCGTGGTCAACAAACCGCCGCCGCCGGCGATGGCGTCGATAAAACCGGCGATAAAAGCGACAACGGCCAGGATGGCCAGGGTGGTGAGGTCAACGCTGAGTTCGAAAGGCATGGGCAGGGCTTATTGTTGGAGGGCCGCAGAAAGCCAGCATCTTACTGCGATGTGGCGGGTGCAGGCGATGCAAATGTGAGGGCAAGCCTGCTCCCACACTGATCCTGTATTGCACCGATCCCTGTGGGAGCGGGCTTGCCCGCGAAGGCGGTGTGTCAGTCAGTGAGTCTTTAGCTGAACCACCGCTATCGCAGGCAAGCCTGCTCCCACACAGGTCTACACTGCCCAAAAATCAGCGCCCGGCGCAGATCCCACCAGGTACCGAGTTCTGCATCACAATCTGTGGCAGGTGCTCGGACAGAAAGTCAATCAGCGCCCTGACCGAAGGCAGCATGCCGCGCCGCGCCGAATACGCCAGGTGGAGCGTCAGCTCGGGGGCACTCCATTCTGGTAGTACCACCACCAGTCGCTGTCGAGCCAGCGCGGGCAGGCACGCGACATCCGGCATCATCGCGATACCCAGCCCGTGGATGGCCGCATTCAGGATCGTTTCATGCTCGCGGCACATCAAGGTCGGCCGCAGCCTGGCCGTGGTGCGTGCGCCATCGGGGCCCACCAGCAGCCATTGTGGCTGTGGCTCATCCGCCGCTTCGTAGTAGAGCGTTGGCCGTTGTGCCAGCTCGTCCGGATGAGACAGCGGCCCTGTGCGCTTGAGGTAGTCCGGGCTGGCGACCAGGATGCGCCGGCTGATCCCCAGGGGTTTGGCCACCAGGTCGGGGTCCATGTCCTCCGGCTGGCGCAGCCGCACGGCGATGTCCACCGATTCTGCCTGCAGGTCCACCGTGCGATCGGTGGCAAGCACCTGTACGCGCACTTGGGGGTAAAGGGTCATGAACGCCGGCAGGTAAGGGGCCAGGAATACCTGCGTCGCCAGCACCGGGCAACTGATGCGCACCAGCCCACGCGGCGCGGCGCTGGCCATGTCGATGACTTCTTGAGCCGCCAGCGCTTCGGTGATCGAGGCGCGGCAATGAATAAAAAATCGCTCACCCAGGTCGGTCAAGGACACATGCCGTGTGGTTCGATGAAACAAGCGGGCACCCAAGCGTTGTTCGAGCGCCGCGACGCGTGCGCTGAGGCGCGACTTGGGGATGCCCAGCACCCGTCCCGCCGCCGAAAACCCGCCGTGCTCGGCGACCATGGAGAAATAGTAGAGATCGTTGAGGTCCTCCAGTACAGCCTGAATGGTCATTCTATTGTCCGGTTTTAAGTAACAGAAGGTTCAAAACTAGCATCTATTTGAATGATTGTCCTTTGGTTAGGCTGATGACTTACCGAATCAGCTGGCACTCAAGGAGCCCCCGACATGCCTCTGCTTACCGCCGACAATCTTGCGAAATACGGCGACCCTCATCCACGCCAACGCGTTGCCGTGCTCGACACCGACATGAGCTACGTGGACGTTGGCGCTGGCGACCCCATCGTCTTCCTGCACGGCAATCCGACGTGGTCGTACCTATGGCGAAACATCATTCCTCACGCGCTGCCGCACGGCAGGTGCCTGGCACCGGACTTGGTCGGCATGGGGCTCTCGGGCAAGTCGCCGACCCGCGCCTATCGCTTCGAGGACCATGCCCGCTATCTCGATGCCTGGTTCGAGGCCTTGGGGTTGAGCAACGTTGTGTTGGTCACCGATGACTGGGGCACTGCACTGGGGGCGCATTGGGCCAACCGCAACCGGGATCGCGTACAGGCGCTGGTCTATATGGAAGGCGTGGTGTTTCCGGGGAGCTGGGACGATTACGCCGGTGCAGGCGAGGAGCTCTTCAAAGCCCTGCGTTCGCAAGCAGGCGAGCAAATGATCCTTGAGCAGAACCTCTTCATCGAAGGGATTCTGCCTCGCACCACCTTGCGCACTCTGAGTGTCGAGGAAATGGCCGCCTATCGCGCGCCTTTTGCCACCCGGGAAGACCGCTGGCCGACACTGACCTGGCCCCGCGAACTGCCTATCGATGGTGAGCCGGCAGGCGTGGTTAGGATCGTCGAGGCGTTCGGCGCATGGCTCGCAACCGACGCGTTACCCAAGCTGCTGATCGTCGGGCAGCCAGGCGCAGTACTCACCGGGCGTGCGCTGGCCTATGCCCGCACCTGGGCCAATCAACGCGAGGTCAGCGTGCCGGGCATTCATAGCTTGCAGGAAGACTCTCCGGCCGAGATCGGCCTGGCGCTGTCGCTGTTCCTGCGAGAACTGCGCCCCATCCCCTCAAGCCATCCCATTCACAACCGTGCATGACCTGACCCCCTGGAGGTAGACCATGAAACACACCTACAAAGGCCCTGACGATGCGTTGGAAGTGGCGCGCTTTGTCTGCAATGCAGTCAACGGCTGGACCGAAAACCCGACACGGATGATTCCCTATTTCACCCCGGACGGCGGTTGGGAGTTTCCGTTCGCGCCCACCGAGTTTGGCCTGTTCTTCAAAGAGATCCGTGGAGCTGAAGCCATGAAACGCTACTTCAGCTCGCTCGTGCCTTATATGGAAAACCTGGATGTCGGGCCGGTAGAAAATTGGACCATCCATACGCTGAAGACCCCGCATACCTACGTGTACGAATACACCGGCACAGCCACCATCAAGGGCTCGGGCAAGCTCTACGAGCAGAACTACATTTCGATCGTGACGCTGGAAGGCGGCAAGATCAAAACCTATCGCGAACATTGGGACCCCTACGTCGCGCTGCTCGATTTCGGCCTGGCGCGTCCCGTTGACGGTGACGCGAAGTAGCGACTGCGGCGACTCCTGATTGCAAAGACGAGGTGATACATGAACGCAAAAGATGTGGTGACCACGATGTGGACCGAACTGATGACCGCCAAGGACCCGGCCGTGATCCAGAAGTGGGTCGCCCCGACCTACAAGCAGCACAGCCCCTATGTGCAAACCGGCCGAGAAGGTCTTGAGCGGTTAGTGGCAAGCCTGCGAGACGACTACAGCTACGAGCTGGTGCGGGTCTTCAGCGACGGCGACCTGGTGGTGTTGCACGGCATTCATCGCAACTGGCTCAACGGTGTATTCACCGGCGGCGAAGCCGTTGTCGGCGTCGACATGTTCCGCGTCGTGGATGATCAGATCCAGGAGCATTGGGATGCGTCGGTGCCCGTGATGCGCATTTCTGCCTCCGGCCGCACCCAGCTTGACGGCCCGGCTACGGTTGAACATGCAGGCATGACGCGGCAGAGCAGAAACACGGCTAAAGCCTTCGTCCAGACGGTACTGGTCGACAAGCAGCATCAGCGCCTGCCCGAGTTCATCAGCAAGCATGGGTTGGCGCAGCACATTACGGAAATTGCCGATGGCGCCGCTTGCCTGGCGCAAGCGTTGACGGTGAGCGACAAGGAGTATGTCGCGATCAGGAAGGTGGTGGCTGAAGGTGAGTTTGTCGCGGTCCAGTCAGAAGGGCGGGTCAATGGTCAAACCCATACCTTCTGGGACCTGTTCAGGGTCGATGCGCATGCAAACATCACTGAACAGTGGCAGGTAGCGGCGGTGTTCCCCGATGTCGTACCTCACGACAACGGGGCGTTCTAGAGCGTTATTTGTGCGCGCCCAGCCATTCCACGGCCGTGCGCCAGATGCAGATACCCAGGAAGTACGCCGACATCAGCGACCACAGGCCAAATGTCCAAGGGTTGGTGTTGGGGTAGTCCACTACCATCAGGAAGCTGCACAACAGCCAGATGGTCGTCACTGCGATGTTGATCGGCATGAAGCGCTTGACCCGGAACGGGTGCAGGAACTTCATCGGCGTCACGGTCAACAGCGCCAGGCCGATCACGGTCAGCAAGGTGACCCAGGCATCCGGCTGGATGATATAGACGCACAGGGCAACGACGTTCCAGGCGGCAGGGAAGCCGACGAAGTAGTTGTCCTTGCTCTTCATGTTCACGTTGCAAAAGCAGAACAGCGACGACACCAGGATCACCGACACCGCAAACAGGTGGGTGAAATCGGGCAGGTCGATGTAGCGGTAGATAAACAGTGCAGGAATGAACACGTAGGTGAGGTAGTCGATCACCAGGTCCAGCACCGAGCCATCAAAGCTGGGCAGCACCGTGCTGACATTCACCCGTCGCGCCAGCGAGCCGTCGACGCCATCCACCACCAGCGCCAGGCCCAGCCACAGCAGGCACGCCTTGGGGGAGTTTTCCAGCAGCGCCAGAGTGGCCAGAAAGGCCAGTACCACACCGGTGGCGGTAAAGCCGTGGGCGCCCCAGGCTTTGAGTCTGGCTACATGCAGGGTCGATATCACGGGCGGTTCTCCAAAAGGTCAAACGGGGCAGCCGACGACGTAGCGCCGTCGAGTCTGGCCAGGGAATGCAGGTATCGACCGGGAAGGGGAGGATAAGGTTCACCGCCCGGCGTATCCGTTAGCGTAGCAAGCGTAGGATGTTTCGGCATCAGCCCTGACGGAACACCAGTGCCTTTAACCCGCTCTGGGGGTCGATATCAGGAAATTCCGGTGGGTTTTCCAGCCGCTGCACAAAGCGCAGGCCCGGCGCTTCGCGGGTCACGCCGTCGATCAGGAAGTCTTCGCCGAAGGCCGGATCGTTCATGCATGCCAGCACGGTGCCTTGGGCACTGAGCAAGTCCGGCAGGCGGCGCAGCACGCGCTGGTAATCCTTGGTGAGCAGAAAACTGCCTTTCTGGAAGGAGGGCGGGTCGATGATCACCAGGTCGTAAGGGCCGTTGTTCGTCACCTTGGCCCAGGACTTGAACAGATCGTGGCCCAGGAAGCTCACCCGGCTCAGGTCATGCCCATTCAGGCGATGGTTGTCGCGGCCACGGCTGAGGGCACCACGGGCCATGTCCAGGTTCACCACATGGTCGGCGCCGCCTTCGATGGCGGCCACGGAAAAGCCGCAGGTATAGGCGAACAGGTTGAGCACGCGTTGGCCGCTGGCCTGTTCGCGCACCCAGTTGCGCCCGTAACGCATGTCGAGGAACAGCCCGCTGTTCTGTTTTTTGCCCAGGTCGATCAGGTAGCGCAGGCCGCCTTCGGTGATGGTCAACTCGTCGATGGCGTCGCCCACCAGCCATTCGGTGGTGCTTTGCGGCAGGTAGCGGTGTTGCAGGGCCACGGTGTGCACGCCGAAGCGGCTCCACTCTATCTGCAACAGGGTGTCCTTCAGGGCTTGCAGGTGCTCGGTTTCTTTGAACAGGGCGACCAGCACGACCCCTTGCAGCCAGTCCACGGTGAGTTGCTCCAGGCCTGGCCAGCAGCGGCCACGGCCATGGAACAGGCGTCGGGTTTCCGTAGGCGCGTCAGCCAGGGCCGTGAGCAGGTGGGTGTGCAGGGTAGCGAGGGCGTCTGGGGTCATCGTTAAGCGTCGGTCATCGGGGCGGGCGGCATTTTAAACACAATTGGGGAGGAGGGGGCTGGCCTGTGAAGGGGGATGATGCCTCGCGATCCAACTGTGGGAGCTGGCTTGCCTGCGATAGCGGCCTGACAGCCAACACAGGTAGACAGTGTACATATCCGTTCCTGCGGTAACGGCCACCTAGGGTTCCGCTCTGACAGCGGCTCACTTTTGAAAGGAGCCCAAAAGTAAGCAAAAGGCTCTTGCCCCACCACTCGGCACCTCGCCTAGGCTCGGTGTGCCCGTAATCCGCCAGTGATTTGGGGGGCCGCCGCCACGCGCCATCCATGGCGCGGGGCGGCTAAACCGGCATCCCTGCCGGTTTACCCCCCAAATCCCTGTCGAATTCCGGCCAGCGTGGTTTAACGGGGCGCCTAAGATCAAAAGCAGATCAAGAGCGGCTCGCTTCGCATCGTGGTTACCGTCGATCACCATCGCAGGGGGCTCACACGGCGTTTGCGATGTGGGTCAGCGCGTAGCAATCAGCGCCGGCCCGAATGACTCTTTCAAGAAAACCGGGGCGATGTAGCGTTCGTAATGCGCCTCGGACAGTAGAAAGAACTCCCGGTCTATCGCATCGCGCAGGTCCGCCAGGTGGCGCTCGCGAAACTCCGGCAGCAACGCCAAGCCATACGCATCCAGCTTGGAGATCACCCGCGCGCCACGGGCAATCAGTTGGTATGCCCAGCAATACGGCGACTGGTGCGGCATAAAGCGTATCTTGCGCGCTTCCAGTTGCTGACGCAGGCAGTGTGGATCGAACACTTCCAGCTTGCTGGCCATCACCTGTACCAGCAACTGCTCCAGGCGCAGCCACACCGCTTGTTTTTCCTCAGCGCTATAGCCATTCCACTGGATCACTTCATGGTGATAACGCTTGCAGCCCCGGCAGACCAGGTCACCGTAGACGGTGGAGCACAGGCCGACGCAAGGGGTCTTGATGGTTTGGTTGGGCATAAAGGCAATTTGCAAAAGTTTGAAGAACACCGCGGCCCCCATCATGTAGGAGCGAGCTTGCTCGCGAAGACCCCAAGGGCACCGCGTTCATTCAGGATGCACGCGTTATCGTTGAAGTTTTTCGCGAGCAAGCTCGCTCCTACAGAGGTTACGTCAGTCCCAGCTCAACGCGCCGCCGGTCTGGTATTCGATCACACGGGTCTCGAAGAAATTTTTCTCTTTCTTCAAGTCCATGATCTCGCTCATCCATGGGAACGGGTTGGTGGTGCCAGGGTATTCTTCTTTAAGGCCAATCTGCGTCAAACGACGGTTAGCGATGAATTTCAAATAGTCTTCCATCATCGCCGCATTCATGCCCAACACCCCACGAGGCATGGTGTCGCGCGCGTATTCGATCTCCAGCTGCGTACCCTGCAGAATCATCTGGGTCGCTTCTTCCTTCATCTCGGCATCCCACAAGTGTGGGTTTTCGATTTTGATCTGGTTGATCACGTCGATACCGAAGTTCAGGTGCATCGACTCATCGCGCAGGATGTACTGGAACTGCTCGGCCACGCCGGTCATTTTGTTGCGGCGGCCCATGGACAGGATCTGGGTGAAGCCGCAGTAGAAGAAGATGCCTTCCAGCACGCAGTAATAGGCGACCAGGTTGCGCAGCAGCTCTTTGTCGGTGTCGACAGTGCCGGTTTCGAACTTCGGATCGGAGATCGAGCGGGTGTACTTCAGGCCCCAGGCGGCCTTTTTGGCGACCGATGGAATCTCGTGATACATGTTGAAGATCTCGCCTTCATCCATGGCCAGCGATTCGATGCAGTACTGGTAGGCGTGGGTGTGGATCGCCTCTTCGAAGGCCTGGCGCAGGATGTACTGGCGGCACTCCGGGTTGGTGATCAGGCGGTACACGGCCAGCACCAGGTT